>JBPCNJ010000283.1:0-10436 GCA_051001375.1 Gemmatimonadaceae bacterium | reverse complement strand
TCTTTCTGCGGCAGCCCTCGGGCGAGGGGCTCCCATGATGCACCGCTATCGCGCGTGCGGTAGACGCGCATCTTGGCTTCAGGAACGCAACGAAACTGATCCGACTCGATAGGAACGATGTACACCGTGTCGGGATCGTGCGGGTGCATCTGCATCGCGAATCCAAAGTCCGATGGACCGCCGTTCGCGATGTCGCTCCACGAGTCACCCCAGTCGTCACTGCGATACAGTCCCCAGTGGTTCTGCAGGAAGAGTCGCTCTGGACGCACCGGGTGGTGCACTACCTTGTGGACGCACTGACCGAATTCCGGGTGCTTGTTCGGAAGAAACTCCGCGCGGACGCCGACGTTTCGTGCGCGCCAGCTCTTGCCGCCGTCGTCGGTGCGGTAGAAGCCACCGCTCGAGACAGCGACTCCCATCCGGTCCGAATTGTCCGGATCAACGACGATAGTGTGCAGACACAGGCCACCGCCGCCGGGCTGCCACAGCGCTCGATGCGGATTGTCTTGCAGTCCCTGGACCATGCTCCAACTTTCACCGGCATCGCGTGACTCGAAGAGCGCCGCCGGCTCCACACCGCAGTACAGGACGTCCGGCTCGGATACGCGCCCCGGGGTGATCTGCCAGATCTGTACAAGTGACGATCCCGACTCGGCGGAAAACTTTACATTCTGTCGGTCAGGCGCAGTCCAACTCTGCCCGAGATCATCGCTCGCGCGCACGTTACTGCCCCAGTGAAAGCTGCGCGTTGCGGCGAGCATCCTGCGGCGTCCGGCTCGTTGATCCAACGCGAGCGCGTACACCGATTCGCCGGGAAAGTGTGGTCCATCAATCCGCCACTGCGCGCGCGATGCATCAGACCAGACGAGAAACGCGCCTTTCTGCGTGCCGACCATCAACACGACGTCACCGTTGGAGCTATCCCGCAATTCAGCGCGGTCCATCAAAGTCTCCGTTGGGGTTTCCGAAGACGAAAATACGTGAATTTGGGGCAAGCGGAAGCGGCAAGGTGTCCCGCTACGCCGCGCGCTACGCCAGCGATGCCTCGATCGATGCAAGTCCATCCGCCCGAAGCCGTGCGACGTCTGACATGCTGATCTTGAGAACCACAGCGATGTCCTCGATCGTCAGCTCCTCGGCGTAGTACAGCGACAGGACGATGCGCTCAGATTCACCAAGGCTGAGCAGCCCGCCACGCACAAGCGCAATTTCATGCTCCCGCTGTGCTTCGATCGCCGCCAGATCCCGATGATGATCAGCTCCGGCACTCGCGGGCTGATGGCTGATCCGGTGCATCGATGCACTTTTTGTGTGTGCCATGGTCTGCGTTTTTGTGTGCGTCACTTTGTCCTAGCGCGTGCTTTCCGGCGGCGTGAGACGGCGCGGCGAGGAACATCCGCGGCTGCTACCGCGCGGAGTAGCTCCACAGATCCCGAGAAAGCTCTCTTGCGTGCTGTGATCTTCATCGGCTGGGGCGCGGGAAGCTGACTGAGACAGTGGATGAGATAGTCGTTCTGGAAATTCCGGCAAAACTCGCGATCGTTCGTCATGGTCAGTCCTGCGCAGCGCCCTGCGCGTTCCAAGTTGGTGGTGTCCAGAGAGGTACCGTTACCTGGACCCAGCCAATGCACGCGGCGCACCGCGACGGAGGCAGCTTTACAATGCCTGCGAAACGCCGCTGTATACAGGACCATAAATGCGGTAACTCATTGCGGGATAACCTGTTACGCCACGAGTCGTCGAAACCGCCCGTGCTGTATCAACGTCTCTCTCGATCCAAGTTCTGGCGGCACGTGCGACCGGGGCAAGAAGAAGTTGCCGCTGCGCATCGGAAATTTTTGCCGGTTACGGGCAGTCCACATCACCCATTCGGGACCTGGCCCGACGCCCGTTTCCGCCGAGCCAACGCGAAACCCACGACGATAATAGCGACGATAAGAATCGCCACAGTTGCTCGGCCGATGTAGTGTTCGAGCAGCGGCAGGTTGCGCCCGAACACGTAGCCCAGCGTTCCGAAGAGGGCGGCCCAGGTCACTGCGCCGAGCGCGTTGAAGAGCATGAACTTGCCGTACTGCATGCACCCCGCGCCCGCGAGTAACGCGGCCCAGGTACGGAGTAGCGCTATGAAGCGACCGATGAACACGGTCTTGGCTCCGTGCCGCTCGAAGAACTTTCGTGCGCGATCCAGATGTGTCTCGTTCAGATGCACGAACCGTCCGAACCTGCGCACCAGCGAGATCCCTCCCTTGCGACCGATCCAGTAGCCCCCGTTGTCACCAGCGATTGCGGCTACCGTTGCCGTAGCGATCACAACATAGATGTCCAGGTGACCGAGCGCGGCGTAGGCAGCGGCGCTAACCAGAGCCGTTTCTCCCGGGAGCGGAACACCGAGGCTTTCGAGCCCCACGAGCAGGAAGAGAAACAGGTATCCATTCGACTCCAGCAGTTGCGTGATCGTTGAGTGCATGCGGTTACCCCGTGCGCTCGGCGATTCTGGATTATGTGCGGACTATCCCCTCAGGAGACCCCGTGCCGGCTCATGTACTCCGCGATGAACGGACATTCTGGAATTACAGTGAGCCCCTTCTCATGCGCCCAGTCCAGCCCCGCCTTCGCCAGTGCCTCGCCAACGCCGTGGCCGCGGGACTGCTCGGGCACTTCAGTGTGCGTGAACACGATATCCTGACCACTCAACTGGTAATCCGCGATCGCCATTCCCCCATCCACCTGTGCCTCGAAGCGGTGCGCGGACTGGTTGTTCTTCACGTCTATGCTGTCGTTCTGATCACTCATGCTGATTGCTCCGAAAATTGTTTTTGGGTGCTGATACGCCCAGTTTTTGTACGGTCCAGTCGGTGATGACGCCGAGTACATCTGGCGGCACGCGCATGGACGGGAATAACGTGTATCGGCTGAGGTCGCCCACGGGATCCTTGACGAAAATGTGATCCAATCCCGGCAACATGCGCACAGGCACATCACGGTTGCCGCCGGCGCGGAACGCGGTGGCGAGCAGATCCGCGTCCCGCGGAGGAACGCTCTGGTCCGTGCTTCCTTGCAAGATCAGGACTGGTGTGGATCGAACTCGCCGCGCAGTCGCGAGTGGATCGTAGTCCAGTACCGCGCGCAGCCATGGACGGTGCCTCGCGACCGAATCTTCCGATTGTACAAGGGCCTGGAGTGCCGCTTCGCGGCCCGAGGCAGGGATTGTCGAGTCCCGCTCAATCTGGAAACGGTGTTGGTACTCCCCGATCGCTCTGCCCGACTCGGCAGGCGCCGCCATGAGCACTATCCCGTTCAGCAGCGTATCCGTTGCCGCCAGCATCGGCCCGCTGATACCGCCCTCACTGATTCCGATGAGCCTACGGCTGGTGCTGTCGATATCGGGCCTGACACGGAGGAAGGCCACTGCGGCGCGCACGTCCTTGGCGCGATCCGTGGCGGTCGCGGAGTCGTGATTCCCGGTTGAGCCGCCGACACCTCGGTTATCCAATCGCAGAACCGCCACGCCGCGGCGCGATAGTGTATCGGCGAGCCACCAGAACAGGCGGTATCCGCGCGGACCGGTGTAGTCCCGGTCATGCGCACCGGAGCCGGAGATGAGGACCACCGCTGGCGTACGGTTCGGGCTCTTTGGATGAGTCAACGTTCCCGCTAGCACGGGAGCGCCGGGCGATTGCACGGTCACGTCTTCCGCCACGTACGGCGCGCCGGGTGGCGCTGCATGGTTCGCATTGGCGACGAGCAGTTTGTCCACCACCGATGCGGGCACGCGCTCTATAACGAGACCGCGGCGCGAATCGCCGCCGCCCAGCACGCGCCCCACACTATCCACCTTGAGGCGCAGCTCGGTTGCGCCGAGCGCGAGCAGCACGGAATCGGTCGATGTGCGCGTGACGGTCGCGGTGATGGTCCTGCCACCGCTGGACAGCACGAACACGGGAATCTGGACTGGCGATCCGCCCATGTCACCAGTTTTCCGCGCGCGTCGAACGATCTGCTCAAGCAGAGACACGACCACGTTGTAGTACGGAAGTACGCCCGGCCGAGTACCGATCCGATCCGTGGTCGTTTTGCCACCGGCGCGCGACTCCGCGATGACGCTATCTCCGCGGAACGTCGCTACCGCGCTCTGAACTGCCGGCGCATCCACCAAAGCTCCGTTCGTCCAGACGCTCAGATCGAGCCGCGATATCAGTGCACCCTGGTCGATGGACGCGGTCATAGCAAAACGCGTCCTGCGGTCACGCACGTCCAATAGCTGCGCCGATAGCGTATCGCTGGAGCGATGTGATCGCTCGATGCTGACGGTGTTGGCACCCTCCCGAACAATGAAGCCGGCGCACTCCGACGTCTGCGCCGCGGCTGTCGACGCCATGCATATGGCGAGGCAGAGGTTAATCACGCTGCCATGCGAGGGCCGTACGGCGTGGCCGGCACTACTACATCGACTTTGCGGCGATCCAGTCGGCGATGGCGCCCAGCACACTGGGATCGACCTGCTTCGAAGGGAGCGACGCATATCCCGTCCAACTGCCGGTGGCGTCGGTGAGGAACAGGTGGTCGAGTCCAGGGAAGACGCGCGTGGTGACATCCTTGTTGCCACCCGAGCGGAACGTCGCTTCGAGCATCTCCGCCTGATCGGGCGACACCTGGCGGTCGTTGGCACCCTGCAGGATCAACACCGGCGTATGCACCTTTCGCGCGGTCACAGCTGGGTCATACGTCGCGAAGTACCGCGTCCACGGCTGCGACGAAACCGCGGTGTTGAGCATCACCTCACGCGCCTTCATCGCGGAGTCGCGCCCCGCGGCCGGTATGCTCGTGTCTGTCTGAATGTTGTAGCGGTTCTGAGCGCGCATGATGTCCATCCCCGGTCGCGCCGCCCCAGCAAGCAATACAATTCCCTTGAGCGACGGATCGGTCCATGCCACCAGCGGCGCGATTATCCCGCCCTCGCTGTGCCCGATCAGAAAGAGTCGGCGCGAATCGATGTCGCGGCGACCTCTCAGATAGGCAAGCGCGGCGCGAGTATCATCGGCCAGATTGGCTGTCGTCGCCTGAGAAGCATCGCCGCCGGACGCTCCAAAGCCGCGGTCGTCCAATCTCAGAACAGCGATACCGCGGCGGCCGAGCGTGTCGGCGATCTGCCGAAAAGGACGATAGCCGGGAACTCCGGCGATGGATTCGTCCCGATCGTTCGGGCCGGACCCGGTGATCATGACCGCAGCCGGCGCGGGACCGGACTGCTTTTTGGGAAGTGTCAGTGTTCCGGCCAGCGTGAAGCCGCCGGGAGACGGCACTCGCACGTCTTCACTGACGTACGGCGCGCTCGCTGGTGCGGAGTAGTCAGGCTTGGAAAGCTGCGCCCGACCTCCCGTCGAGCCTGACTCGACTCGCGTGACGATGACGCCCTGCGCCGGCACGCTTCCACTCAGCACCCGTCCACTCGGATCCACGTGGACGCGTAGTACCGCATCCGCGGCGCTGATCGAGAGCGAGTCGCCGCCCAACTTGGTGACCGTCGCTAGAATGGTGCGCCCGCCCTGAACGGTGAATAGCGGAATCTGCACCACGTTTCCCCCGACTACCCTGGCGCGTCGCACCAGCAGCTCCGTGAAGGCGAACGACGGGTTGATCCACGGCTCAGCGTCACGCTGCGTAGTCACGCGTTGCACTTTGCCGCCGCCCGCATCGGCGACCACGGTATCGCCGACGAAGGTGAGCACGCCGCGCGAGGTACTCTGTCCATTGACGGCGGTCGCTATAATCTCGAGCTTGGAGACCAGCTCGTTCGGGGTGATGGTAGCGGTGTACTCGCCCTTACCGCCGCTCCGAGTCTGAATCACGCCATGCAGCTGACTTCTGGATCGCTCGAAGTTTTCTACGGCGACAGTGTCGACCCCCTGACGCATGATAAAGCTGCCGGCGGTCTCGCCCTGATTGGGTGACCTTGCAGGTGCCTTGGCCGGTGATTTTGCCTGAGCGCCGGCGGTGCTAAATGGGAGTACCCCCACTACCAACATTGCGGTCAGCGTGGCGACCCGGATCCCAATCTGAAGCTGAGAAAGTGCTCGCATGGTTATTCGTCGTGTGGGCCGAGGCCGGAGGAGGAGGCGGCGGAGGAGGAGGAGGAGGAGCTACCGAAGCCCGTGCTGCGCTCCGACCCGTGCCGAATGAGCTCGTGCTCCTCGCACGGATCACACGGCCCTTTCTCGTCCAGGTGTTCCGTCGGCGGCTCGATCTCGGTCGTGATATGGATAGGCTCACCGTCGCTCGGGTGCGCGTCGTTGAGCGGTTCCGACAGATTAGCCACACGCTCGGAGATCGCGTCCGAGTTTTCGGCATCTGGCGATGACAGCAGAATGCGGTAGTCGTCCCGTCCCTCGGAGGCGATGAGGTCAGACGTACGGAGTTCCTGGCACAGTCGCCAGAGGAGCGCACGCCGCGCTCCCTCGCCCCCGCCCGTCACGTGCAGGCGCACAACGCGCACAAGCGTCTTTCGCCTGCGAGCCTTGCGCTCCTCCCAGTTCTGAATCATGCAGAAATAAGGGATATTCGGCAGGCCCGTCGTTGCATCCGTTAACGCTCTACCCAAGAATGTGTCCAAGCCGCCCCCTGTATGACCGTGAATGCCGATTCGCACAATTCTAACCTTTGCACAAAGCGAGCACAGGGCTATGGCGACAGCAGACGAACGACATCCAATCTATTAGAACACTTGTTCGAAGGACGCGTAGTTGTCCAACATATCCTTGGCGCCGTCATATGTCTGGGTCGCGCCGGAGAGCTTATCGTCCGGCCACCACCCGCCGCATCGGAATGCGATACTACGCATCCTGGCTCGACTTGCTGCCTCGATGTCGTATGGGGTATCGCCGATCATGACCAGGCTGTCGGGCCCCATGCCGCTCTTTTGCATCGCGGCATCAATGATGCCGGGGTCAGGCTTAGAGTGTTTGGCATCCTTTTTTGATGCCTCGCCACTCACCAGATCGGCGACGTTAGCCATCTGGAGTAGAGCCTTGGCCTCCTCGGCTTTGGCGGAGGTGGCGATGAATAGGCCGAGGCCACGATCGCGCATGTGTTGAAAGAGCGCGCGCACTTCGGGAAACGGCTTCACGTGCGGCAGGTACCGTTGCATGAAGATGGCGCCGTTACGTTCGCCGATAGCGTGGGCCTCGTCACTGTCCGGGTCAAAACCCGTGATGATGGGGACTATCTTGTCGCCGCCCATCCCCACCATCCCCCGCACACGCTCAAACGGAACGTCGAAGCCAGCTTCGCGGAACGTGTCTACCCACGCGCGTGCATGGCCATCGTTGCTATCGACCAGTGTCCCGTCCACATCAAACAGAACACCGCGCAGCGCGCTCACAGAGACTTCCTGAGCGCGGTAGCGCGGTCGAGTTCGCGGAGTAGAACGGGTGCCGTCTGCTGAATGTAGTACTGCACGTCCGTCGTTTCCGTCGAGTTCATCGCTTTGATCAGGCGGTGCAGCAGCATGCGGGTACGCTGCTGCACCCCGTCCAGGTACACCCGATCGACATCACGTCCGGTCGGGCTTCCCTGGGGATCGTTTAGTGCATTTTCCCCTGGATGTCCTTGATCCGGTCCAGGTGCTTCTGGATGATCGGCTGCGCGGTGGTTAGCATCGTCTTGAGCTGGGCGTTTTGCGCGCGCCCCTCGGCGTTTTTTACCAGGTCCAGCGCCATCGTGTGACCCTGGATCTGGCTATTGACGTAGGCGGTGTCAAAGGCCATCCCCTTGGGCATGTTGCCGACCGCGGATGCCATTGTCTTATTCATCGCGACGATGGCAGTGTCGGCCGATGCCGAAGGCGTGATGTTGAGCCGCTTGGCAAGCGCCTGGCCCTGGTTCAGCAACATGGCGTGCGCGGTAACCATGTCCTTGGCGAAAGCCCTGACCGCCGGGTTGGTTGCCTTGGTCTCGGCCATCCGACCTTCCGCGATCTCACCCCGGTTGACAGCGCCGACCATCGCGAAGATGTCCGCGTCAGTCCATGCCTGGTTGCCGGCCATCCCGTTGTTCATCGTTCCGTTGTTCATCGACGTGGATGACCCGGCGCCCGCGGCCATCGAACCCGTGGCGTTGGCGGTGTTGTTCATTCCGGTCCTCATCGACGTATCGCCAGCGGTCGCCATGGCGGTCGTGTCAGCGGCAGTATCCGCCTTCTTGGCACACGCGCCAAGTGCAGCCGCAGTGCTGAGCGCGACAGCCATAGCCACACCCTTGGTCCCGCGTATCATTGTCTTCATTCGTGGTTGGTTTCGAGGTTGGTCCGACTTTGGTCTGAGGTTGGTTTCGCCATCCCTCAACAATAGACGGGCGGGCAATTTCCGTGCTACGTGTGCGGTACCTGTGCGAGTGGGGAGCAAATGTACACCCGCAAAACAGAGCCCCGGGGTTTCGTTCGTCCAGTCTGCCGATGCTGCGCAAGGCGCTACGCCCGATCTACGAAGCGCAGGGAATACTGACCACTCTATCTGCTCCACCGGTTCCAACAATTCCGGCCGTGCCGGACGTGGATACAGGCGCCAGGACGATGACGGTATAGCGCGTTTGTTCACCGCTGCAAAATCGCTCCGGCGCGGCTTCAGTTCATCTGGCGTGCGGGTGTGCCCGCTGGCATATTGGGCCGCGTGAAACCATACGTGCGCTGGTCCGCGGTGACAGCGGTGACAGTTCTGCTGGGAGCACTTCTCCCCTTCATATCCGCCTCTGCCCAGGCACAGTCGCCCGGTGCGGCGCGCTTCGCGGCTGGCAAGATCGCATTCGACAAGGGTGATTTCGGCGCTGCCGCTGACGCGTTTGGCGACGCCGTGAAAGCAGAGGGCAACAACGCGGAATACCACGTCTGGTTGGGAAACGCATATGCCCAACAGGCGATTCGATCGGGGATGCTCACCAAGATGCGTCTGGCGCCGAGGATGCGCGACGAGTGGATTCGGGCGACTGTGCTCCAGCCGAATAGTTACGAGCCGCACGAGTACCTGTACCAGTTCTATACCCAAGCTCCGGGCTTGATGGGTGGTAGCGCCGACAAGGCCAACGCGGAGGTCGCGACGATGATGCGCTTGAACCCGTACAGGACTACTCTTTCGCTCGCAGAGATGGACGTCGGCGCGAAGCGGTATCCGGCGGCCGAGTCGCGTCTGCGATCAATGCTGGCCTTGTATCCAGACAGCGCCATGCTGCCAGCGACACTCGCGATAGCGCAGCAAAACGCGCAGCGGTACGATGACTCGTGGGGCACCCTTGACGCCGCGCACACACGTTTCCCAGACAACGTGAGGATCAACTATGCCCTCGGGCGGGGCGCCGCGCTGACCGGCACACGTCTCGATGCGGGTCAGGCAGCGCTGGAGCACATCATCGCTACACCAGAGATGCTGGCCAAGCTCGACACAGTCGGGCAGGCCGGCACGCACTACAGGCTCGGGATGATTCTAGAGCGCAAGGGCGACGCGGCCGGCGCGCGCGCGCAGTACGCGGCGGCGATGAAGATCAGCCCCAGGAATCAGGAAGCCAAACAAGCACTCGAAAAACTCGGCGCCCACTGATGAGCTCCGCACAACGGGTGACCTTAATGCGGTAGTTTGGGACTCGGCAGACTCACAAGGACGGCGGTGATCGCGAGCACCACAGCGGCGAACGCGAGCTCTGCCCTGGCCGATTTGCGCAATTGGTGCGCGGCGCCTTCGGACCCCAGGCGCGGTGACATGCGCCGCCAGTTCCACGCTCCGAGCCCGGCCACGATCGCCACAACCACCAGCTTCAGGTCAAGGGCGTAGCCGTACGAAGTGGTCCATAATGCGGCGACGAACTTGAGATGCCGCCACGCGGTGATCACACCCGTGATCCCGAGCAGCGCCCCGGCTCCGAGGGCAAGTGGCGAAAAGCGTGCAACGAATTCAGCCACAAGCGCACCACGCCGCTCACCAGGAAGCTGTGACCGGAGGATCGCTGGGAGTCCCGCGACGAGCAGCACCAGGAGCGTACCGAGCCAGACTGACGCCGACAGCTCGTGCACCGGATTCACCATCGATGCCCACTTTCCGGTAACGATGCTGCGGAGCGCGAGCGCAAGACCCGCGACAAGTGCAGCGATCCAGCCCGAGCGCACGAGCCGCATCGCCACCGCAAACGACAGCAATAGCAGTGTGCCAAATACCAGCGGCGTTATCAGGCGCGAGCCACCGCGCTGAACTGCATCCATAAATCCGATCTGCTTCTCGGCCGCGGTAGTCGCGATGTTAGCGAGCAGATCGCCGAGAAACAAAATTGCGCCGATCAGCCCGATGCGCCCACCCGTTCGCTCGGCCGCAGCGGATACACTCGCGATTGCGGATGCCTCTTGGCCACTACTCGTTACGAGACGCGGGCTGAGTCCGCGCAGCACCACGAAGAAGAAG
>JBPCNJ010000282.1:0-6848 GCA_051001375.1 Gemmatimonadaceae bacterium | reverse complement strand
CTCACCGCTTGCTGTTGATCGGTCCGTGACGTACGGGCGGGCGTTTTTTGACCTGCGGCGGTACAATCGGGTGTCGCCGAAAACGCAGGTGAATGGGCGGCTTGTGGCGGCCGGATGGGTACATGGCGATGAGCTTCCGCTGGAGCGCAAGCTGTCGGTGGGTGGACCGGGGACGATTCCCGGCTATGACTTTCGGGATCGCACGGGCGATGTGGATGTGCTCCAGTGCACCGACGCGGGAGTGGCGCCGGCGCGCAATCCGGTGTTGTGCGACCGTGTAGTCCTTGGCCAGCTCGAGCTCAGAACGGACCTCGCGTCGCATCCCTTCCAGTTGTTCAACGTTCCAGCGTTGCGACTCAGGCGCGTGGGATTTACCGCGCGGCCAGTCGGCGTTCTTTTCGTTGATGCAGGACGCGGCTGGCGCACGACACAGCCTTGGCCGGCCCGGTACAAGAGCGACCTGGGCGCGGGGCTGGATCTGGGGCTGCTCGGCTTCTACGTCGTCAAGGCGATAACCGACTGGGGTGAGCCGGCGAACTTTCTCGTTCGGATCAGGCGCAGGTTCTAGCCGTGCGGTGGTTCGCGCTTACACTCCTTGCGCTCACTTTCCCGCTCTCGGCGCAAGCACAGTCGGGTCGGGTCGCGCTGGTGCTACCGGAGCGAAGCGAGCTCGCGACGGCCGCGCCGGGTGTGCGTAGCGTCGACGTGCTGGTCTCTGGCCGGACCGCCGAGCTGGTGCGAAATGGTTTCCCTGCTCGGCTGCATTATAAGCTGGAGCGATGGGCGGCTGGTACGTTCGTGAACGACGTCAAGGCAACGTCGGAGTGGGAGGTGATCGTGCAGTACGATGCACTCGCCAAGACATACAGGGTGGTGCGCGCGACGCCAAAGACCGCTTCGGTAATCGGTGAGTACGAGACGATCATCGCCGCTGACGGAAAGCTGGCAGAACCATATGTCGCGCCGATCTCGCCACCTCGGAAGGGCGAGAAGAGCTACTACTCGCTGTCGCTGGAAGTGGAAGCCATGTCGCTCAGCGACCTGGACGAGGTGCAGCGCTGGCTCCGCGGGGAGTTGCGGCCCGCGGTCCGCGGCAGGCGAAACCCCGGAACCGCGGCCAGCTCGGGCGTGAGAACGCTATTCGTGAGAATACTGGGTGGTGAGCGCGTGATGTACGAGACGACCACGCGGGTGTTCAGGCCGTGACTGGTTTCGCTGTCGCGACGACGAGGTCCATGACGTTGGTTCCGGTCGCACCTGTAATCACGAGCCCATTGACGACGTCCCAGAAGCGATAAGCATCGTTGTTGGCAAGCGCCGTGAGCGCGTCCATTCCCCTGTCGCGTGCACGCGCGAGTGTCAATACATCGGCCACCGCTCCGGCCGCATCGGTCGGGCCATCGATGCCGTCGGTACCAACAGAAGCGACGACTGCGTCGCAATCACAGGCGCCGTCAAGGTCCAGCGCGGCAGCGAGCGCGAGCTCCTGGTTGCGACCACCGCGGCCGGTGCCGGTCACCGTCACCGTGGTCTCTCCGCCAAAGATAAGCGCGACGGGTTTGCGCAGCACATCACACTCCAGCCGGACCGCTCGTGCGATAGCGCGACCAACCTCACGTGCTTCGCCGGTCATTACCGTCGTTACAACTCGCGCCGCGTACCCCAACTGTTCCGCGTGTGCGCTCGCGGCTTCGGCCGCTATTGCGTTGCTGCCAATCACACGCGATCTCGCGCGGCTGAAGCGTATGTCGCCTGCCTTGGGGGACTCGTCGGTACCGCTGTCCAGGTGCGCACGAATCGCTGGCGGGACGGACTCCCAAACGTCGCGGGACGTGAGCACGCTGATGGCATCCGCGATCGTCGTCGGATCCGGGACCGTAAGGCCGGAGGCGATCGTGGCGATTGAATCGCCCACGACATCGGACAGCACGAGTGCCTCTACTCTCGCCGGGAAGACGAGCGCGGCCAATCTGCCGCCCTTAAGCCGATCGATGTGTTTTCGCACACAGTTCAGCTCGTCGATGGTGGCTCCAACACGGAGCAGCAATTGGGTTACCTCGCGTACATCGTTCAGCGAGATTCCTTCGGCTGGCAGGGTGATCAGCGCCGACGCGCCGCCAGAAATGAGGCACAGCAGGACTTCGTCCGCCGAGAGCGACTGAGCCATTCGGAAGAGTGCTTCCGCTCCGCGAAGACCTTCCTCAGTCGGAATCGGGTGACCGCCGCGGTACGCAATTATCGGCGCGCCTGGAATCGAGACGGGCGACGGTGCTATTACGATACCGCGTGGGATGAACGGGCCCAGGACGTCGACGGCGGCGCTGGCCATTGCTGCCGCGGCCTTGCCAGCAGCAAAGAGCGACACGTGTGGCCCGAAGCGCTGGCCGTTGAGCGCGCGCTCAACCAGGAGAGCGGGATTGACAGCGGCGATACCGGCTAACGCACAGCGGACAGCGTCATGGCGGAGCGGACCATCGCGGACCGCCTCCGCGTTCACGCGCCCGAGGCGTCCAGACGTGCGCGATATGCAGCCGTATCGTACACGCTTGGATTGACCACGTTGGGCGCGCGCTCGGCGCGTAGATGCGCGACGGCGTTCGTAGCGGCGATGGACGCCATGCGGTCTCTGGTGTCACGCGTGGCGCTCGCGATGTGGGGCACGAGTAGCACGTTGCCGGAGCTGTCCAACTCCGCCAGGCCGGGCGCCATGCGTGGCTCATCCTCGTACACGTCGAGCGCGGCACCCGCGATCGTGCGGCGCTGTAGTGCCTGCACCAGCGCGGCCTCGTCCACCACCGGCCCGCGCGCGACATTGATCAGATACGCGGTCGCCTTCATCAGCTTCAACTCGCGCTCACTTATCATGTGATGCGTTTCGGGCGTGAGCAGAGGGTGGAGTGAAACAAAGTCGCTCTCGGAAAGCAGCTCATCCAGCGAGGCCGATCGCAAATGGCGCGACGGATCGGCTGCGTCCGAGTCTATCGCCGGCTGGTTGTGCGGGTCGTAGGCGAGCACATCCATATCGAACCCAATCGCGCGTCGAGCGACGGCGGCCCCGATACGACCGTAGCCGATGATGCCGAGCACTTTTCGTCGCCCGCTGCCGCCCGGGCTGACGTCCTCGCCGAGTAACAGATTGGGTCCCCAAATCTTGTAGCGGCCGTCGACCATGTACCGGTGGGCCTCGGGAATGCGTCGCGCGATTCCCAACAGAAGCGCCCACGTCAGGTCGGCCGTTGTATCCGTGAGCACGCCGGGCGTATTAGTCACCGGAATGCCGAGCTCGGTCGCTGCGTCGGCGTCGATGTTGTTGAAGCCAACAGCGTAGTTGGCCACGCCGAGGAGCGTCGGATTGGACTGCAATACTTCGCGATCTATCGGTTCCGTGAGCAGCGATAGCAGAACATCGGCGTTGCGTACGCCCGCGATGACTGCCTCTCTGTCCAGCGCTTTCTCTTCATCCGACTGGCCGATCGTGACGATAGCGCCGGCATCGCGCAGTATATCAAACGCGACATCCGGGAGGCGCCGCGTGACGAAGACCCGGCCCTCAGGCATACAGGCCCTCTTCCGCCATGAACTGGGCGAAGCCTTCGCGATCGGTGGATGCCTTGCGAATGCGCTCGACGCCTTCCTTGAGACGGTCCAGGCTCGCGGCGATGGAGAGACGGAGGAAGTGCTGGCCCTCGGTGCCGATCTTGCCGAAGGAGTTGCGATCCATCGTTGCGACGCCGTAGCGGTACAGCAAGAACATCTGCAGCATTCCGGACGGTGAAGTCCGCGCGCGTTTGTCTGCTGGCAACGCGTTAAACGCATCCACGATTCCGAGCTGCTCGACCACTCCGGCAACGTTGGGGAAGACGTAGAACGCACCTTTCGGATTTTGACAGCGAATCCCGGGAATGTCGTTCAATGCGCCCACGACCCAGTTGCGACGAGACTCAAACTCTCCGACCATGCGTTGCACGTATGGCGCCGATTCTTCACTCACGAGTGCAACGCGGCCAGCTTCCTGAATGAAGGGCGGAACGCAGGACACTGTGTTGATGGTGAGCTGCTTGAATATCGCCGCCTCTTCCGCTGTCGGGAGAACAGCGTAGCCCAGTCGCCAACCGGTCATCGCAAAACCCTTCGAGTGCCCGGAAGCGATGATCGTTCGCTCCTGCATCCCTGGCTCCGCGGCGATGCTGTGGTGGACCTCGCCATCAAAAACACAGTGCTCGTAGATCTCGTCGGCGTAAACCCGGACGTCCTCCGGTGCGCGTTCGCGAATCACACGCGCAATGCCTTCCAGGTCGCTCTTGGACAGCACGCCACCCGTTGGGTTGGAGGGTGAGCAGATGAAGATGACCTTGGTGCGCGGTGTGATGAGCGCCGCCAGATCTTCGGGAGTAAACGTGAACCCAGTCTCCTCGCGCAGATGCAGCGGAACGGGCGTCGCTCCCGAGTAGGTGATCCACGACTCATAGATCGGGAAGCCAGGACTGGGATAGATCACCTCATCGCCAGGATTGGTGTACACCTGCAGCGTGTAGCCGATGGGTGGTTTGCCACCCGGAGTGACGACGACGCGATCGGGCGTGACCTCGATGCCGCGGGTTCGCTCGATGTGTTCGCAGATTGCGTCACGCAGTCCAGGCGTGCCCTGCGGGTCAGTGTAATGCGAATTGCCGCGTCTTATCTCGGTGATGGCGGCTTCGTTTATGTGCGGAGCGCTGTCGAAGTCGGGCTCGCCGATATTCAGCCGCACGACATCAATTCCACGGGCGGAGACGCGGGCAATATCCTCGCCCACGCGAAAGGCGTTTTCGGTGCCAAGGGTGGCGATCCGTGTGGCGAAAGAGATCATGCAGGAAAGATATCCGGGACGCGGCGCAGGGGCGACCGGGATGGCCCTAAGCCGCCTTGTGCTTCTCGATCAGCCTCGGGGCAAACGAGAGAATGACGAGGAGCACGCCGGCGATTGAGGCACGCAACAACGCGGCCGATCGGGCACCGGCGACGCCCGAGAGTAGCGCGTTGGCGAAGTATGTGTACACCGCCGTCCCCGGCAGTATGCCTAGCGCGGTGGCCACGATGTACGTCTTCACGTCGACAGCAGCGAAGCCGGACGCGAAGTTGATTCCGTTGAATGGCACGAGCGGTAGAAGACGCAGACGAAGCACCGCCGTGAAGCCGTGATCGGTGACGAGCCGGTCAACCGTGGAGGCTCGTGACCCGAGTATCCGTCGCAGGGCGTCCTGTCCGAGCAGCCGCGCGAGAGTGTACGCCCCGAGTGAGCCGAGCGTAGCGCCAAGCCAGTTAAGCAGTGTGCCGTAGACAAAGCCAAATATGGCACCGCCGGCAAGAGTCAGCGGCGTTCCGGGAAGACCGAACGTCGTGGCGAGCGCATAAATGAGAACGAACAGCGGAGCGATGAAGGATATTCCGCGTGCACGTTGGACAGCGGCGGCGAGCTCGTGCAGGTCGGTATAGCGGAACGCGCCGAAGTGGCGGGCCACCAGGAACGCCGCTCCAATGACGATAGCGAACGCGACAATCTTGAGGTACGGACGTGCTTGGGATATGTCGTCTATCTCCATTAACGGAAACATAATTAACGGAAACATACGCGTCCGCGTGGCGCCAATGGCACCTGAACCCGACATGACGCTGCATTCCGGCTGCCGCCGCACCCCAGCTCTTGCGCGAATGTTCGTCGGCTCTCACCGTACAGCATGTTCGACGACATGCTTCGCGCGCTCAAGGACCGGTTGTTTGAACCGATTGCTCGCGCCATCGGCCCGGTACTGAGCCCCGACTGGATCACTCTGGTCGCATTTCTGTTCGGCGCACTGGCGGCATTCGCGGCATCGCAGCGGAGTATGACGGCGGCGCTGGTACTGTGGCTTGCAAGCCGCTTCTTCGATGGATTGGACGGCACAGCGGCGCGAGTTCACGGGCTGCAGAGCGACTTCGGCGGGTATCTGGACATCCTGCTCGATTTCGTGGTGTACGCGGCCATCCCTATCGGCCTTGTCATCGGGTATCCATCTCGCGACGTCGCGATCGCCGCGCTGGTGCTCATGGGGAGCTACTTTGTGAATGCGGCGTCGTGGATGTATCTGTCCGCGATTCTCGAAAAACGTAGCGCCGGGGCAGCGATGACGGGTGAGCTCACAACAATCACGATGCCGCCGGCGATCATTGCCGGGACGGAAACGGTGATCTTCTTCGTGCTCTTTCTGATAGTCCCCCGTTATCTGACGGCACTATTTGCAATCATGGCGGTGCTGGTATGCATGGGCGTTATTCAGCGGCTCATTTGGGCCAAGAGACATTTGACTGAGTGAGGCGGGAGGCGCAACAGATGAAGAGTGAGGCACAGTACGACCTGATCGCGATCGGCGGTGGTACAGCTGGACTGGTCGCCGCTGCAGGCGCGGTTGGTGTGGGTGCCCCCCGCGTTGCGTTGATCGAGCGCGACCGGCTGGGCGGTGAGTGCTTGTGGACAGGATGCGTCCCGAGTAAGGCGCTGATCGCGTGTGCCCGCGCCGCGCATGAGGTGCACACCGCTGGGCGATTCGGCGTTCGCGCCAACGATGTCTCGATCGATGCAGTTGCCGTGTGGGATTGGGTGCGCAACGCACGCGCGCGGATAGAGCCGCACGACAGCCCCGACCGCTTCCGCGCGCTGGGCGTCGAGGTGATCAAGGGCGAGGCATGCTTCACTGGAGAACGCGCGCTACGGGTGGGCGATCGCAGCATGACCGCGAAGCGGATAGTACTCGCCACCGGATCGCGCCCGGTGCTCCCGCCTGTCGACGGATTGAAGGAGGGTGCGTTCTACACGAACGAGACGCTATTCG
>JBPCNJ010000281.1:0-5984 GCA_051001375.1 Gemmatimonadaceae bacterium | reverse complement strand
CAATCGCAGCCGCTCGAAGTCCGGGACCAAGAAGCCGAAGGCCGGAGCACAAGCGGCCAAGGGCAAGGGAGGAAAGAAGTAAATGAGCCGTAGAAAAAAGGCAATCAAGCGCCCGATGCTGCCCGATGCGCGCGACGACAGCCAGACGGTGGCCAAGTTCGTCAGCGTCATGATGTATCAGGGCAAGAAGAGCACTGCCGAACGGATTTTCAATACGGCGATGGATACCGTCGAGTCGAAGACGAGCCAGCCGGGAGTGACGATCTTCAAGCAGGCAATCTCCAACCTGAAGCCGATGGTCGAGGTGAAGAGCCGCCGCGTCGGTGGTGCCACGTACCAGGTGCCGGTGGAAGTCCGCCCTGATCGCCGCACCGCGCTCGCGATGCGCTGGCTCATCCTCTACTCGCGCAACCGCAACGAGAAATCGATGGCCGAAAAGCTGGCCGCCGAAGTCATTGCGGCGAGCAAGGGCGAAGGGAACGCGATGAAGAAAAAGGAAGACACCCACCGCATGGCTGAAGCCAACAAGGCGTTCGCGCACTATCGCTGGTAGCTCTGCCGATTTTTCGACCGACAAACCCCGCACGGTGATCTATCACTGTGCGGGGTTTTGCTTTGGGCTCGTGACAGAAATAATCTCGTGTCCGCCGTTGAGCCGCTTTGCGACAAGTGGCCCCACCTCGCTCGCGATTCTTGAGAGAGCCGCATTCCATGCGGCTTCCAACTGCGCGACATCAGAGGGCGCGAGAACACCCGTCGCACGAGCGCGCGCAATGATCGGCGCCTCGACCCGCGCGCATTCATCGAGCGCAATCGAAACCGGATCAGAATTGGCTCGATTCGCATCGGGCTGATCTGCATTGGCCAGCGCCAGGTAGTATTCCCTCCCTCCGGTTAGGAGCGAGAGCGCGCGGGCAGCGCCTAGCGGTAGCGGCATCGGCGTCGCCAGCCGCAGTCTTGCGAATGGGAGTGCCCAGTTCTCCGCCGCGAAGATGCCCGCCGGATTGACCACGCCGGTCCACGCGTGAAGAATCGCCAATCGTGTGCCGGCCGTGTCCGAAGATGTGATGTGTTGCCCAGCGCCGTCGCCGTGGTGCTCGGGGAGCATACTTTCCTCATCTACCGTTCCGTTGTGCTCGTGCCACATCCCCACGTCTCCAGGTACTGGCGGTGGCGCCTCTCCGGGAGCGAGCGTGACCGCGTACACCAGCCCGGTGAGCACCGGTTTGCCGTCGATCACGGCGTACGAGAGCATGGCCGGACGCGAAGCGTCGAAGCGGCCTGCCAAAACGATTCCGGGGTTGACCCAGTGCTCACCCATGGAGGGGAAGTCCATGCCGAGCCGCCGGTATCCATTGGCGATTGCCGCACGACGGTCGTGGAACTGCTCGGTTGCTGTGCGCGCCTGGTCCAGAAACTGAGCCATCGCGGAGTCGCGTGACGATCGTGATTGTGGCGTCGGCGCTGTCACGTGCTGCGCACCGATGTGGGCGAGCGCTGTTTGGGACAGCACGGGCATCGCATGCAACGTGCACAACATGCAGCAGCAGACGGCCATCCAACACTTCTTCAGCATGGTGGTAACTGAGACATTGTCATCTTGCCACGACAATTTCGCTTTGGCGCAACTGCGCCAGCAGCCGCTGCCGGAGCTGCACGTTGATTCCCTGCGGATAGCGGCTCACCGATGCCAGCCGTGCGCGTCGCGCCCGGTCAGGAGCATCGCTGCCTAGAGCATAGTCGCCATCAAGCTCGCGGAGCCGTAACGATCGAACGGAGTGGTATGGGACCAGCTCCATGACAGAGTTATCAAGGACGATGACGCCGTCCTCCTGCACCGCCAGCAATTCTCCTGAAATTGCTTCGGACTCGGTCTGAATGTTGGCCATCGCGCCGTTGGGCCCCGACGCCACACTGAAGTCCTGAACCTGCGTGCCAACGTTTACGCATCCGAGCGCGAGCAGCGCCGCCGCGAATCCGCTCAATCGTAGGGGGCGCACGGTCATCTTACCGCGATCCGAGTCGAATAGAACTCCCGCTCAAGCACACCTTGCTGCGTGCGCCAGCGTCGTATCGCCTCCATCAACGCATCATCGCTCGGCTTGAACTCCTTGCCCGAGGCGGCCTTGATCCAGCTTCCGCGCACCCACTCGTTGTAGTAGCCCTGTGAGGCGAGGAGCAGTGTTCGAGCGCCCGCGGGCGGCGCCTTTCCGACGTTGAATCGGATCTTGAACGACTGACCGGGCGAGGTGACCACATATCCCTCATCGGCGTCGCGAAGGTCGCGCAGCGCACTGCCGCTCTGGGACGGATCGTGCGTGGTGATCGCTGTTGCGGAGATGGCGCGCGTAGTGGGTCTGCGATACTGAGTCGAGATGCGGATGCGATCAATGCGCCAGTCATCGGCGATAAACGAGAGGCGAACGTGCATGCTATCGCTCGCGCCGTCATTGCCGCTTTTAGCGGGTACGGGCACCAGCAAGGCAACGTCGTGAAACGCGATCGGGCCCGAATCCCCTATGCGCCCCACCGGACGGTACTCGGCGCCATCTCTGACGGAGATCCGCATGCCCATCCGTTGAGTGTACCAGCGGCCAACATCGATTGCGCCGCTGATCTGCTGCAGGGAATGTCCAACCCAGTCCAGCGACTTCGCACCGGGGTCGCCCAGTATGCGCTGGTACAGCAGCACAGTGTTGAGAAGGCTGTTGCGCATGCGGAAAACGACGGCGACGCTATCGGCGCTTTCGGGTCTGGGAATGGTGAGATCGATGTAGTCGTCCAGATCGGCAGCGGTCGCGCGGGCGAGCGTCGCTGAATCGGTGTGGAAGATCATACCGTCCGCCTCCGCGACCGTGGATGCAATATCGCGCCCGGCGCGATCCCGCGCGCTCGCCGCCGGGTGCAGCGCGCGCAGTGCGAGCGGTCTACCTCCCTGGTCGGGTGCAACGTATTCGTCTGGCGAGTGCAGCGTTTCGAGGAGCTCGAGCTGATTGAGGTAATGCGTCTCCAGCGCTTCGTTGCGCACCTGGAGCTCTACGTATCCATCACCGTCGGGTGACGCTCGCAACCGGTCGACGTCTCGTTGCTCGAACAGCGGTGCAATACTGTAGGAGAAGCCTTCGGCCTCGAGCACGGGGACGCCAGAGCTGTCGGAGTAGAAAGTTGGGCAGGACCCAAAAATGGCCTTGAACAGTACGACGCCACCGGCGAAACCGAGTACGTCGACAACGGTCGACGTGAGGATTGTGGGCGCCTGACGTACGGTGGTCTGGTATGTCTCCATCCCAACGACGCTGTCGAGCACCACAAAGCTGCTGGGAGCCGACAGGGAGGACCCGGCGGCGTACCTGAACCCGTTACCTCGTACCGTATCGGCCTCTATGGTGACGCCGCGCGGATACACTATTGTGGCGCCGTCGCTGAGATGAGCCTTGACTGGTGACCTGACCACAGTCGGCGCACGCTGCGGGGGTACCGGCTTTACCTCGACCTGATTGAACCTGAAGCACGCAGGAGCGCCGCCGAGTAAGGCGCAGACGAGTAACAGCCGGACCGGCAGAGTGACTGATCCGCATCGATGTAGCATTCGACGCCCTTGAATTGGGTGACTGGCCGCGACAAAGGTACCGTGCCTCCGGCGTCGCTGCCAGATTCGGCGATATCTTTTGGCGATGCTTTCCCGCGCTGGTTTCACAGCCTACATCCGCTCCAGGTCCGGCGGCGATATCGCGCTGGCAACGTTCGCGACGGCAATTGGGTTGTGGCTTTGCTCGCGACTTGTACTGATTGCTGGAAGTCGCGATTCGCTTGCCGGCGTCCTGGCAGGTACGGTCGCCGCGCTGTTACTGATGGGTTGCTGGTGCGCTGTCGTGTGGACCTGGTTTACACGCGGTCGGGCGTGAGACAGCCGCGGCGCGTACGCGGCGATGCTAGCCCGGCTCTTGCACTCTGTGTCTCACAGCCGCCCTGCCCGTCGCGGCACCGTTGTGCCCCAATCCGGAGACTTACCATGAACCAGATGAGATTTGTAGTAACGTCAGCATGCATCCTCGGCGCGCTGTTCGCCTCCGCTGCCGGTGCTCAGCAGGATAGTGCCCATAAGCCCGGCGGACTCAACAAGGTCGCGCATAACGTCAGCGCAACCGTGAAGAAGGCTGGCCGCGATACCAAGTCTGCGACCAAACACGCCGCGAGCGCGACGCACGGGACGTTGAAGCGGACGGGAAGAGGCATCAAGTCCGACCTGAATCGCGCAACGGGTGACACCTTGCCCAAACCGCACCACAAGCCTGGTGGACTGAATAAAGTTGCGCGTGACGCGAGCGGCGCGATGAAAAAAGTCGGTCGATCCGCCAAGTCCGATTTGCACCAAGCCGGGAGCAGCACCCACAAGACACTGCAGCGGACGGGGAACGACGCCAAGGCGGCAGTGAAGGACACAACTCACTGACGGGTCCACACGCACCGACAGTTACCTCAGCAACTCAACCACCATACAGGGTCAATGGCCGAGAACACGCGCACGGATCAAGCAGGCAGCATCAACGAGTTTAGCGGTGGCTTCAACAAGCCGTACCGTGCCAAGCAGGAGACTGAGTGGTGCGACTCTCCACAGTCAGGCTCCTCGGGCAAACGGGAGCCCATCCCCAAGGGCGCAATCGCGCTGTTCGACCGCGCGCCCACCTCGAAGGGCGAAGGAGACTGGCAGGACGCCATGTACGAGGGGCAGGTCCGGTATGTCCACCCCGACGTGTTCGAGCCTGCCTGATTGCGCTGATTCGGTGACAGTGCGGCGATGGGCCCCGGAACTGCAACGACAAGATCCGACAGTCAGCCGATGAGAGGCGTATAAATGAGCGGACGATTAGGGAAGGGCTTCGGGGCGTCGCTGGGAACCACACGATTCATCGTTCCCGTCGTCGTTGTAATCGCGATTGTGGCGTTCCTGTTCTGGTATATCCAGCGCGCCGGTTAGCTCGGAGCGAGCACGGGAATCAGTCCAGAATGTCAGAAGCCCCGCCTGGCATGACATCGCCGGCGGGGCTTCTTGATTATAGCTTATGTAGCTAGTTGCCCGGATTCGGCGGTTTGATGTCAGCCGTAAAGGTTCCAGCAACTATGATCGCGGCCTTGGTATCCTGTGCCGCGGCGCTCGCGGAGAATGTGCCGCTTACGTACGTGTCGGTGACCGTGGTTATGGTGACCGTCCCCCTGGTCCCATCGAAGCTGCTACCTGCCCTTCCAGTTTGCTGGTCGTAGTTCATAGCGATGTCGGCAGAGCCAAAGCCGATGTTGTACCTCCCGACCTTGGGCGTGGTGACGCCGTACCACTCGAAGGCAACGACTGTCC
Source organism: Gemmatimonadaceae bacterium (assembly GCA_051001375.1). Taxonomy (GTDB): domain Bacteria; phylum Gemmatimonadota; class Gemmatimonadetes; order Gemmatimonadales; family Gemmatimonadaceae; genus Fen-1247. The sequence continues at coordinate 631 of JBPCNJ010000281.1, read as the reverse complement.
CGGTTGTGTCGACCAGACCGAGTACTGCCGCCGGGGGAAGGGCCGTGGTTCCAACGGTAGAGGCGGGGATCGGGAGCATCGCCGCGGTCCCAGATAACGGCGCCTGGACGGAACCCGCTACTGTGCCTGAAAATTGGCTGGCCAACGCTGGCCCTGTTGGCGCTGAGAGATCCTGTGCGCACGCGCTTACCAGAACTACAATTGCCGCTACGGCAGACAGTCGCGCGCCAAGGCGGAGGAGAGGGTTACGCATCGGGAGTGGTACCATGGAAAGGGGCTTTCCGGCGCAAGGGGTGAAATGCGCTGGATCCAATTGGGTCATGGCACCAGTATCGGCAGGAGGGTGGCCGTTCAGAAGTGCGCTAAGCTCACACAAGTTCACTTTGAGTGGCTCGGAGCGTTGACTTAGCCCCTGCATTAGACCATAATTAGTGGCTGCACTGAAAATTGATCGCCGGCTTTCTGCCGGCGCGCCTCGAGTCCCCAACCGCGCAGTAGTGGCGGTCGCACCCGGCGGCGGCGGATGGATACCGATCCCAAATTGGGACGCCCGGTCCACCCGCGTTTTTGTTGGCTATTGACGACTGACTCGCTGAAGATATATGGCACGTATCACCCCGCTCGAGCACTA
>JBPCNJ010000280.1:0-11729 GCA_051001375.1 Gemmatimonadaceae bacterium | reverse complement strand
ACTCTACATTGCGGCGTACACGGCCGCGTATATTCTCGGATTCGTCGCACTCTTCGCGCCCGCCGGTCTCGGCGTGCGCGAGGCAGGGATGATCGAAGTGCTACCACTCCTCGGCCTGACGAGCCACAGCGACGCTTTTCTCGTCGCGGTGACCAGCAGGCTGTGGCTTACCGCGTTGGAAGTGATCCCGGGCGTCGTCGCACTAGCGGCCGGGTATTTCAGATCTCGAACCCGTTCCGCATGATCGCCGATTCCCCCGTAACGCGCACAGCCACGATCCCAGTCACCGGCGCCGACCAGCCGCGATTCGCGGCCGCGTGGGCCGCGATCACGTACGACCTCGCGACGCTCGCGCTGGGCTGGCAGGCGCTGGCCGGGAAGCTTCTTGTGGGCCCCCACAGCGACCAGTACATCGCTGGCTACGCGTTCCGGGAATTCGCCGCGAGCGTGCTCAGGAAAACGGGATCCTTTCCGCTTTGGAATCCGTACCAGTTTTCTGGCATGCCGTTTGTCGGCGCGACGCATGGCGACATCTTCTATCCCACCTTCCTGCTGCGCCTGATACTACCGACCGACGTCGCGATGACGTGGGGATTCATCGTACACGTGTTCCTGGCCGGGTTTCTGGCGTATGTTTTTCTGCGCCGAGCGGGATTCAGCTTCGCCGGTTCGTTGATCGGCGGCCTGGCATACATGATGAGCGGCCATATCGCCACATACGTTTCGCCGGGGCACGATGGGAAGCTCTTCGTCAGTGCGCTATTTCCGCTACTGCTGTGGACCATTCTAGCCTGGGTGCGTGACGGCCGGCTCTGGGCCGTTGGCGCGATGGCGCTCGTCGTCGGTCTCGACGTGCTCACGCCGCACCCGCAACTTCTGGAGTACTCGCTGCTAGCCGCCGGTGCCTATGCAGTCACGTTGGCGGTTGGGCTGGTGCGAGACGGTAGGGGAGACAACAAGCTCGCGCTCACACGAATCGGAGTTGCGCTGGGCGCGGTAATCATCGGGCTCGCTATCGGCGCGATACAGTTTCTCCCCGTGCGCGAGTACGTCCAATTCTCGCCACGCGCTGGCGGTATCGGCGGCTACGACCGCGCTACGTCCTTCGCGAAAAATCCGGAGGAAATTCTTAACGCCTATGTCCCCGAGTTCACTGGCACCCTCGATCGATACTGGGGAGCGAACGGAATCCACTTCGAGAGCGATTACGTCGGCGCTGTGGTGCTGGTGCTCGCAGGCGCCGGCCTCGCCGGAATGCGGCGCGATCTTCGCTCCCGCGAGCTCTGGTTCTGGGCGGTTACGGTAGTGGTTGCGCTACTGTGGGCGCTCGGCGGACACACTCCGTTCTACAGAATCCCGTATTACGTCGTCCCAGGCACGCGGTATTTCCGGGCGCCGGACTCCGTCTTTTTTGTGGGGACGCTCGGTATCTCCGTCTTCGTGGCGCGCGGCGTTGAGCGATTGCTCGCCGGCGAGGTGAGCCGCAGATACGCCTTCGGGTGGCTGATTTTCGCGACCGTGGTGGCGTTGATGGCGGCCGGAGGAGTTCTCACCGGGATCGCCCGCGCTATGGCTCCGGAGCAGCGCCTCGACGTAGTCGATGCCAACAACGGCATGCTCATCCTCGGTGCGTTCCGCTCCCTGATCTTCGTCGGATTGATCTGTGCCTTCGTCCTCAGAGGTCGATCTCAGGATCGCACCCAGTACCGCGCAGCCCCGCTCGCGATCCTCGCCCTCCTCACCGCCGCCGATCTCTGGATCGTGGACCGGCAGTACTGGATATTTTCTCCACCCGCAACCGTTCTGTACGCGCCGAGCCCTGCCGTGAAGTACCTGAGCGAGCTGCCGCAGCCGGGCCGTGTTGTAGCTCTGCCGCTCGCCGAGCCCTACTCAGCTGCCCTGTACATTGGCTCGACACTAATGATCCACCGCGTTTCCAACGTCTTTGGATATCACAGTAACCAGCTAGCACGCTACAATACCCTGGTCGGTCTTCCGCAGGGCGCCGCCGGGCTCACTGAGGACGGACTTCGCGAGGTGCTTGGCAACGCCAACGTGCGTCGCCTCACAGCCACCCAGTACGTTCTGAGCAACAGCCAGAGATTCAGTGAGATGCTTCCCGGCGCAGTGCAGGTCGCTGGCCCCGCTACGGATGATCCGTCTGGGAATTCAGACTACGCGTTCCGCATCCCTGGCTCCGCACCGTACGCCTGGGTCGCGCCGCTCATCGTCAAGGCTCCCGACGACGCGGCCCTCGTAACGATTAAGGACCCGCGCTTCAACATCGAAACCGCAGCCATCTTCGATACGTCAGCGCATGTCGCGGCAGTCGCTAACGTCTCTGCCCTGCCAGCGCCCACAGGCATCAACGTCAAGGTGGACGAGTACCGCGCGGGTCATGTCGTCATGACACTGGACCGACCGGCCCCCGCCGGAGCCGCGCTCGTAGCGGCGGAAAACTACTATCCCGGTTGGCATGCCACGGTTGACGGGAAGCCGGCGGCGGTCGGCCGCGCGCAATTCACGATGATCGGGGTCCAGCTTTCGCAGGGTGCCAGGCGTGTACAACTCGATTTCGCGAGCAGCGTCTACCAGACCGGCAAGATTGTCACCTGGGTCGCAATCCTCGTCGGGATCGCATTGCTCGGCGCGGGATTGGTAGCGGAGCGCCGGCGGCGTGTCTGACGGGCCTGACATACCGGAGGAACGTGATGTACCTCAGCTGCGTCACGCCCCTCGCATGGCCGCCGAGCGTGGCTCTGTCAGCCACGGACTGGTAGTCGTTCCGACCTACAATGAGCGCGAAAACATCGGCCGCATCATCGAGTTGGTCCTGCAGCAGGACCAACGGCTTGACATTCTCGTGGTCGACGACGGCTCTCCGGACGGCACCGGGAAAGCGGTCGCCGCCATCGCGCGCGACAAGCCTCGCGTGCACCTGCTCGAGCGTGTCGGGAAACTCGGGCTCGGGACCGCGTACCTTGCAGGCTTTACCTGGGCGCTGCAGCGAGACTACGACATTATCTTCGAGATGGATGCAGACTTCTCGCATGACCCTCGGCACATCCCTGAGTTCCTCCGCGCCATAGTCGACGCGGATGTCGTCCTCGGATCCAGGTACCAGGAGGGTCGGGTCACCGTCGTCAACTGGCCCATAGCGCGGCTGATCCTCAGCTACTCCGCCAATATTTACGCCCGCGCCGTGACGCAGCTTCCACTGTTTGACGCGACCGGTGGCTTCAAATGTTTCCGTCGGAAAGCACTTGAGGCGGTCGACCTAACTACCATCCACTCAAACGGTTACGCTTTTCAGATCGAGTTGACCTACCGGATGTGGCGGCGCGGGCTTCGCATTAAGGAGATCCCGATAGTCTTTCACGATCGCACTATGGGCGAGAGCAAGATGTCCAAGCACATTGTGCGCGAGGCGATCTGGATGGTGTGGCGACTGCGGTGGCAGACACTCCGCGGGCGGATCTGATGGTAGAGGCACCGAGTTCCGCCCGCCGTCAGACCTTCTACAAGATGAGCGGGTCGGGGAACGATTTTGTCTTCTTCGTTGCCCGGACGGGAAACGTTTCCCGGTTCGAGACTACCGAAAGCGTTACAAGGCTCTGCGCCCGTGGCACCGGCGTGGGAGCAGACGGCGTCGTAGTGATCCGTCCCACGCCCGCTGGCGACGACGCCGACGTGAGCCTGCGGTACTACAACGCCGACGGATCGCGCGCGTCGCTGTGTGGCAACGCGACGCTCTGTACCGCGAACCTGGCCGTACACCTTGGCATGGTCAACCCTTCGGGTTTTCGTATAGCAACCGACGCGGGAGTCGTGCGAGCTGATGTGCGGGACGGAGTTCCCGGTTTCGAGCTGCCTCCCGTATCGGATGCAGCTGACACGGTCAAGGGCATCCCGTGTAGCGGGTCGGAACAGCGCCTGGGGTACGCGACAGCCGGCGTGCCGCACATCGTGATCAGGGTGCCAGAGCTGGCGGAGACCGACGTCCTCGGCCGGGGCCGCTCTGTTCGGCACGACCCGGCGCTCCCGACCGGAGCCAACGTCAACTTTGTCGCGCCATTGTCCGACGGTTCGGGTGCGTGGCAGATCAGAACCTACGAGCGCGGCGTCGAGGGCGAGACGCTGGCGTGCGGGACTGGCAGCGTCGCGTCAGCGATTCTGCTGCGGATGTGGGGAGAGGCAACGGGCGACGTTTCGCTGCGGACCAGGTCCGGCCAGCTGCTAACGGTGAGTTGCGTCCAGGATGCCTCGTCAGGGGCCTGGTTGCCATTCCTCAGGGGCGAAGGTCGACTCGTTTTCACCGGTGAGGTGGGATCGATATAAGGGTTTCCCACATTCTCCACATTTCCTAGTTTACATAATCCTTCTTATACGCTGTCTAACGGCTTCAGGTGGACGGGGCTACGCAGCGGTTGGGTCAATCAGTTCCTAGCCTGTTGGGGGCTCGTTCGGCCCGGGTGGCGCTGGCTGACCCGGGCTGACTCGCGCTGACCCGCGCGCTCGGCCCAGCGTGGACTCCGCGCCGGTACGCCGACGGAAAAGAGCCGCCCAACAGCTGGGCGGCTCTTTTCCGGGTCTCTCGTTCGTTCCAGTTCTGTTCCGCGGTGCTTCAGGCGATCACACCTTGACCGTCTGTGCCTGTAGCTCACCGAGGCGGATTTGCGCTTCCGCATCGAATCCGCTCCGCGGGTTCTTGAGCAGATCCGTCCAAATCTTCACGGCCGCTGGCTTGTTGTTCGACTGCTGGTAAGCCCGCGCCGCCATTGCCATCGCGGCTGCCTTGTCGAGGTCGAACCGGGCCACCTGTGCCGCGTCCTGGTAAGCCCGTGCCGCCGCGTTGCCGTTGCCCATGCTCTGGTACGCATCCCCCAGGAGAACCCTGGCGCCGTACTGAAGATCCCCGTCGCGGGCCGCAGGGTCCTTTAGCGCGTCCACCGCCTGCTGGTACTTGCCTTCCTGGAAGTACACCTTGGCCAGCGTCATCGCACCCTGGGTTCCTCCAGCCGTCCCGGCATAACGAACGGCCACCTTTTTCAAATCTGATTGCGCCAGAGGTAAATTACCCGACGCGAGACTCTGGGTCGCAGCCTCGTAGGCTTGCTCGGCGTGCTGCTCCTTCAGTGAGTTGGACCTTATGTAAAACCACGCGCCGAGCCCGAGCAGCAGGAGCGCTACCCCGACGTACGCGAGGTGCCGTTTGTGCTCGTCGAACATGGCGCTGAAGCGCTGCTCGCCTACGTCTCCGCCAAAGGCGTTGGAACCACCTGTCGTTGCCATAGCTGGTTAGGTTTACGGATTATGAGTGACTTGGTGATGCCCGGGGTAGATCGAACACCCGGCCCACGGTTTAGGAAGCAGGCTCGGTGGGCGGGCGCCGCGCTCTCTACGGTGAGAGCTTGCGTCCATAGCTGCGGCGAGGCGTGTTAGAATATGCCTGGTTTGCTGCCGTTTGTGCTACGTCTCTTCTGTCTTGAACTCACCGAACAATCGGGTTGCCCAGGGACGCACCCGGATCCGACAGCACTCCCACGCATTCGGCAGGGCGAAAAGCTGCACTCCGAACCTGGTCGGTCGCAAGCTGGGCTGCTGGAGAATGTGGACATCCGGGTCTACCTCACGACAGTAGGTGCCTCTTTATCGAGGCAAAAAGGTTTTCATACGTTTCCGGATTCTTAGTGTCCGGGATCTGAAGCTGGATGTTGATATTCAGTGTGACGGAGCCACCAAACTCAGCAGGGAGCGCGCGAGTCTTGCGAGCACCATGTTCCTGCCCCGAGTAGCCAGGGCGAACAGCTCCGCTGCCGCTGGAACTACTCTCATCTGGCCGATTTTCGGACGACGAGTTGCTGTCAAAATCCCCGAGTTCCGTGAGCGCTTTGAACGTTCCAACTATGAAGCGAAGACCTCCCTCGCCGACGGAACTGTGAGTGCTGAAGAAGTTCCGCAGCACATCGTTGTCGCGCTGCTGCGCGTCGGGAAACGTTGTGAACAGGTCCCGATAGGCGGATCGAACACCCTCTGCCATTAGAGCCCTTGATCGCTCCTTGTTCCGATAGTTGCGCCAATGCTCCGTAGGGGCCCCGGAGGCGTCCACGAAGCCGACCGCACGGACGATCGGGATAATTGCGCGATCGTTCTTGGACTTGAATCCGATCGACTCAAGGAAAACGGTCGTCAGCTTCGGTGGCACGCCGACGGACTGAATTGTCTGAAAGAACTGTTTCACCCGTGCCGGGTTGCTTGCATATGGATATATCGCCATTGCTCCTTCCGTCGGAATTGCCTTCAGGTCGTGCCGAACCGCACATTGCGGCACTTCGTGGGCTAGTCAGCCGGAACATTATTGAAGCGACCGAAAAAATCAATACTACCCCCATAGTGTCTACGATCGTAACAAACCCCGTCAGCACGGCAGATTTGCCGTGTTCGGCCGGGGCGCACGGCACCAAGGTATGTGCGGGTACGGTGAAGACATTGGATACTGGGCGAAGGAGTGTCCTTGCAACTCTGCCGAGTGGCCAAGTGCGGTGCCGACAATACGGGTGCAGCTTCTGGGTTTTGCAAGTAAGAGTGGCTCGCGCGGGGTTGCCGACCGATGCCATTCGCCCAGAGCACCGCTCCAGCCGGCGGCGGTTTGCGCTTAGCCTGAGGCGCAGCGGACCAGCAGTCGCCTTCTCGGTCGAGCAAACTCGCTGAGCCAGCAGGTATTGCAGCCGCACCGCTCGCGTTTGCGATAAACCAGGACGCCGGGCCTACATCCTACGTTCGTAGTTCCGCTCTATCGAACCAGAGTCTTGCTTCGGGGATTCACGTTGCCACGCACCCAGAGGACATCGTCAGACGCAGCTTACCAGGCAAGCGGCGCGGAAGTCTGCCGCGCTACGAAAGGAACTGTGACAGCTATGGCGCGTTTTACGACAAAGATCTCTACACATGCCTGTATTGTCCTGCGTCTAGGTGCCCCCGGGGTGACTCGAACACCCGGCCAACGGTTTAGGAAACCGCTGCTCTATCCACCTGAGCTACGGGGGCGCTGGAGGCCTGGGCTCTCTGGCCACGTGCGGGGCTGAACCCGCGGTACGGTCGTGAACCCCACGCCGAAGGCCCTGACCCGGCCAAGCTCCGTACCGCCCAAACTAATCAAGTACGCGATCCGCTGCTCCGCTGCGCACCGCCGCGGAGCTGCCGCTGAGCCATGGCCAGCGTCGGTTAGCGAGCGCGGCCGCAAACCTTCAGTGGCCGCCGGGCTCGGCGAGCAGTGCTACGAGCACAGCCGCGAGTACCGCTTCAGCGCTCATATTATGGCTGGCGTGGACGTGCAGCTCGCCGGAACGAACGCGCCTGGCAATCTGGCCGAGCAGCGCGACGACGTGGTCCTGCGACGAGGAGCTCGGCCGCTCCCAGTTGGTTGATGACCAGTCGTCAGAGGCGCGTCTCTCATTATCCGCAGGTGCCGCAAGATTCGCAGCTCTCTGCCAGTTGAACGAATCGCGCTCGTCGCCCACCCAGCTCTCGCTGCCAGCTTCGGTTGCGGGTTCCGGCGCAGCTCGGGCGACATCCTCCGGACCAATCTGCGGCACGGCCTCGGCTTCAGATTCGACTGGAGCGGATTGCCCGAAGGCGGACTCGTCGGCGGTCACTTGCTCGTCTGCGGCTTGCGCGTCCGCGGCTTGCTCATCGCTGGCTTGCTCATCGCTGGCTTGCTCATGGCTGGCTTGCTCATCGCTGGCTTGCTCATCGCTGGCTTGCTCATCGGTGGCTTGCTCGTCGCTGGCTTGCTCATCGGTGGCATGCTCGTCGGTGGCCAGCGCGGTTTCCACCGTCTCCGCAGCTACCATCTCCGGAGCCGCTGGTTCCGGCATTTCCTCGGTCGGCACAGGACTCTGAGCGAGGAACGGCGCTTCGGTCGAGTCTTCCATTTGCGGCGGAGTACCGGCCGGAGCGATATCGTTCTCGATCGGACTCTCCAGCAGGAACTCGTCGATGGATGGGAGTGTCGCTTCAGTCTCAAAGCTCGCCGGAGCCGGCGGCTCCCACTGTTCAACGGTGAAGCTCTGCTCAACGGGCTGCTCGCCGCGATCGAGTACGAACTCGGTAATTAGCGGAAGGGGTTGGGTTGAGACGCGTGCCGATGGCGGCACGAACGGAGGAAGCATTCCGGCCATGTTAACTCTCCCAGCTGTCCTTGCCCAGAAGCGGAACGAATCGCACAGGACCCATTGCTTTGGACTCGAGGGCGTCGCCGCGCCGCGTGATTACGTTGAGGACCTGCTCATCCCGATCGCCCAGTGGAATGAGCAGCTTTCCCCCTTCCGCCAGTTGCTCGATGTACGTGGCGGGCACCGTCGGTGCTGCCGCGCTTACCAGAATCGCGTCGTACGGACCGTATTGCCGCCAGCCGAGCGTGCCGTCGCCGAGCAGGAAGGATACATTGCGCACCCCTACTTCGGCCAGCACCTCGCGGGCGCGATCCAGCAGCGGAGCGACACGCTCCACTGAGAAGACCTGGCCCGCGAGCTTGGACAGTAGCGCGGTTTGATACCCCGAGCCGGTCCCTATCTCCAGCACCTTCTCCTGCCCAGTGAGATGGAGCAGCTCCAAATATCGTGCATGGATCATCGGCTGCGAGATTGCCTGTCCGCTGCCGATGGGTAGGGCCGAATCCTCGTAGGCCCGATGCCGTACCCCGGTAGGAACGAAGCGGTGGCGCGGGGTGTCATCGATCGCATGCAGTACCGAGAGGTCGCGAATTCCCTGCTCCTGCAGCAGCTCGACCAGATGGCGCCGTGCACCGCGGAACTCGTGGTCTATGGAGCTTGCCACCAACTCTCCGCCGTGTCCAGCATCGCTGCGTGGGTCAGGTCCAGGTGTAACGGCGTAACGGAGATAAAGCCGTCCGCGATCGCGCGATAGTCAGAGTCTTCCGCGCCCGTCCATGACATCGCCCCAGCGCCGATCCAGTATATCGGACGGCCCCAGGGGTCCAGCATCGGACGAATGGAGTTGGTGAAGACGCGACGGCCGAGGCGGGTGAGCTTGACGCCTTTGATCTCGCTTCCGAACACCGGCGGAAAGTTAACGTTGAAGAGCGTCGCGTCCGGGATTGGGAGAGACGTCAGGTGCCGCAGCAGTTTCGCCAGCGGCTCAACGTGCTCCTCCAGCCGCGCGGAGTCAGCGCGCATCTCGCCGCCCGCGAAAGACACCGCGACCGCGGGTACACCGAGCACCAGTCCTTCCATTGCGGCGGCGACGGTTCCGGAGTACAGAACGTCCTCGCCCATGTTCTGCCCGTGGTTAATCCCGCTGAAGACCCAGTCCGGCCGTTCCGGCATCAGCGCCTCAATAGCGAGCATGACGCAGTCCGTGGGAGTACCGTCCACCTGAAAACGCCGATCGCCCAACTGGATGGGGCGCACCGGGTGATGCAGCGTGAGCGAGTGGCTGGTTGCGCCCCGTCTGCGGTCGGGGGCGACGACAGTAACCTCGCCCAGCGTTGATGCCGCACGCACCAGGCAGTCGAGCCCGTACGCGAGCACGCCATCATCGTTGCTGCACAGAATGCGCATCAGCGGAACGCCGCCGCGCGATGACTCCAGAGCACGCGCGCGACGCGCAGCGCGTCAGTCAACTCGCGGAAGTGACTGGGCGGGCCATAGATGGTCGGAACGGCGACTTCGGCAATACGATACCCGTTGTGTGATGCGCGCACCAGAAAGTCAGTTTCGTATTCGTACCTGTCACCCTGCGCATCCACGGCGGCCGCGACGCCGGCCCGCATGGCCCGGTAGCCTGATTGGCTATCGGTGATGGCGCATCTGGTGATGGCGCGAGTTGCGGCAGACGAAATCCGGTTTGCCAGCCGTCGGTGTGTTGGCACGCTGAGTCCGGTAATCTGGCGCGTGCCGATGACGATATCCGCATGCGCGAGGGCGCCGAGAAGTTCGGCGGCGAAGGATGTGTCGTGCTGTCCGTCTGCATCGATCGTTAGTATCGGACGCAGGCTCCAGTGGGACGAGGCGTACGCGAACGCGCTGCGGAGCGCCGCTCCCTTACCCTTGTTCTCATCGAACTCTATAACGTGATCGCAAACGCGCCTGAGCAACGCGCGCGTGCCATCCGTCGAGCCGTCGTCTACCCCGATCACGACAACGCCAGGTAGCAGCGCGCGGACGGACGCGATGACCGTGCCAACGGTCCTGTCCGCATTCAGTGCCGGGATGACGCACACGGCGCCGCTCAGCGGCGACATTGGCGCGATCGTCACGCCACGTCCTCATCGGGATCAGCCACGGCCACGGCACCGCTGAGCACTCCGAGGATCCCTCCCAGGTCGCGCTCGATCGAGTCGAGCGTGGCCGCGTCGAGTGCAGAGCGCGCGAGCTTCTTCAGCTCACCGGCGCGCTTGTACTCGTCGACACGCTGGCGCGCGCCATCGATGGTGTACTTGTCAACATACAGCAACTGCTTCACCAGCATGATGAGCTCCACTTCGCGGCGCTGATAAACGCGGTTACCTGACCTGTTCTTGGCCGGATGCAGGAAGCGGAACTGGCTCTCCCAGTACCTCAGGACGTGCGGCTTGAGCTCGGTTAGCTCGCACACGTCGCCGATGGAAAAGAACTCACGCACGGGTATTATCGTCACGACCGTTACACCCTCGCTGGCCGCGTCATCCGTCTCGCGCCACTCGTCTGTGCATCAGCTCGTGTACTCATTCGTCCCGCTCCGGCCTAGGGTCGCGCCCCATCAACCCGGTGATCGCGTCGCGCGGGGCGCATTGCTCAAACAGTACACCATATACAGCGTCGACGATCGGCATCGATACTCCGACGCGCTCCGCAAGAGCTCTGGTTGAACGCGTTGTTATCACGCCTTCGGCCACGCTCTGTCGTCCCGCGAGAGCCTCGTCCAGCGTCTTGCCACGGCCGATCTCCACACCCAGCGCGCGGTTACGGCTCAGCTGACCCGTACACGTCAGAACGAGGTCGCCCATTCCAGCGAGCCCAGCGAAGGTTGCCGGCTCGGCGCCGAGTGCGACGCCAAGACGCGTCATCTCCGCCAGCCCTCGCGTTATGAGCGCGGCGCGCGCATTGAAGCCGAGATCCAGTCCCTCGCACACTCCGGTCGCAACGGCCATCACGTTCTTCACCGCTCCACCCAACTCCGCGCCAACAACGTCATGCTGGGTGTAGACGCGAAACGATGGAGCGTGGAATAGCTGTTGTACTCTTGTGGCCGGGTCGCGTTCAATGCAAGCCGCTACAACCGCGGTAGGCTGGCCGCGCACAACTTCAGCGGCAAAGCTGGGTCCCGTCAGCGCAACCGCAGGACCGCGCTCGAACACATCCTCGACGATTGACGTCATTCGCGCCAACGTATGCTGTTCGATTCCCTTGGATGCAACAACGACGAGCGGATCGCCCGAGAGGTGCGGCTGCGCTGCCTCTGCGATCGCGCGTGTTACGTGTGACGGAGCGACCATGATGATCGCGTCGGCGCCGCCGACGACCCGCCCGAGGTCGGCCGAGGCCCGGAGCGTAGCCGCGAGCGTAGCGTCCGGGAGGAATCGATTGGTGTGTTCGGCGTTTATCGAATCAGCTACGTCGGGCTCGTACGCCCACAGTGTGACCTCATGTTCGTTCCAAGCGAGACGGTCGGCCAACGCCGTTCCCCACGCGCCCGCGCCCACCACTGCGCAGCGCACTAGCGAGTCA
>JBPCNJ010000279.1:0-5177 GCA_051001375.1 Gemmatimonadaceae bacterium | reverse complement strand
GCTTGGCCCAGGGTGCGCTGTCCAAGCGCGCCAGCGATCTGGAGAACGAGGAACACGAGACCGTATTTGAGCGCCGACGTGATCGAAAACGGGGACGAGAGCTGGAGCCCGGGTTGGTTCAGCGCGGGAGCCTCGGAGAGAGAGTCGGACCGACCCATCGATTGATATCGCGCGGCTACAAGTGCCACGTCGGATCCGAGCATCAGCACAAACGCGACTGTGCCGGCGCCTTCGCCCGCCCCGATCGTCTGCACATTGAGGAACACGATCAGGACGCCAGTCAATCCGACACTCAGTAACGCGAAGCTCTCGCCGAGGAGCGCACCGACACAGCCTATGAGCGCCACGAATGCGAATGTCCTGAGCCCTGCCTCCTTCCCACGGTGCTCCCGCTCGAGCCCGGCGAAGAGTCCGACGGCGAGCGCCAGCGCGAGGCGCTGGAGCGTTGGGAGATAAGGCAGAAAGACACTGGATTCAAGTCGGAAGATGTATCGCCATATATTGGGAAAACCTACCCGCCGTAATCGAAGACCGGACTCTCTCCCAGCCATAGTTGAATATGTACCACCGCTCTGCCGCGCCGGCGCGCGTCGCATCTTTCATCGCGGGTTTCGTCGCAGCACCTCGCAATAGTTCTTGCAGCCTGCGCACCAGCGACACGCACCACTCCATCGCCGGCGCCCACTGCGGCTCCCATGACTTCCGCCATTGCGGCGGATACACCAGTGGTGATCCTGGTGTCGCTCGACGGATTCCGGCGGAGTTATCTCGACACCGATTCCGTCCCGGCGCTACACCAGCTAGCGCGCGACGGAGTGAAGGCCGAGGCGATGATACCGTCGTTCCCGACGCTGACCTTCCCAAACCACTACACCATCGTCACGGAACTGTATCCGGAGCATCACGGCGTTGTTGGGAACACGATTTACGATCCGGACTTCAGAGCGACATTCACGATGAGCAACGCCGCATCCAAGGAGAGTCGGTGGTGGGGTGGCGAGCCCATCTGGATCACCGCTGAGAAGCAGGGGAAGCGGGCAGACGTGATGTACTGGCCCGGCTCGGAAATCGAGATCGAGGGGGTACGTCCGAGCCGATGGAAGCCGTATAACGACACATTTCCATTTGATGCCAGGGTCGATACCGTGCTGTCCTCGCTGGACGTCAAAGGACCTCAGCATCCATCGCTCATCTCGGCGTACTTCAACGAGCCGGACCATTCGGGCCACGAGTATGGCCCGACGCGCCACAGACCGCGGTTGCCGCGGCGCGCGTGGACAGCGCGATAGGACGCCTGGACGATGTCGTCGACACGAGCTCCGTACACATCGTGTCGATCTCGCCCGATCTCATGATCAGTGCGAGGGATGGCGACAACGCCGCGCTCCTCGCGAAGATCAGGCGGCTACCGCACGTGAGCGCGTGGCTCAAGGCGGATGTCGCAGCCCGGCTCCACTTCAACCAGGGGCCGCGCATCGCGGCAGTGGTCGGCATTGCGGATGACGGTTGGACACTCGCCACGCACGGCAATCGGAGCGGCCCACGAGGCAGAGCACATCGCTACGACAATGCCAACGCGTCGATGCATGCCCTCTTCATCGCTCACGGCCCCGCGTTCGTGTCGGGCGCAACGATGCCAGCATTTCCCAACGTCGATGTGTACGACCTGATCGCAAAGATCCTGCACCTCACGCCGGCACCGGACGACGGATCTCTGGAGCCATTCGCGGCCGTGATGCGGTGAGACAGCATGCAATACGGGCCTACTGCCACCCTTCGGCTAGCCGCATCGCGCTCGGGCTACCCACTAGCCAGTGACTGAACCACTGCCGGATACGCCCCAGGCGATCCACCAACAGCCATGGCTCGCCCGACCGGGAGAGCTCATGCGTGGAGCGCGGGTAGCGCACGAACTCGGCCGGCACCCCCTGCTTCTTCAGTGCGAGGTACCACAACTCCGCGTCGCCAATTGGTGCGCGGAAGTCGTTCTCACTCTGCACGAGCAGGGTCGGCGTACGAACCTTGCTCACGTGACGGATCGGAGACAGTGAGTCGTACATCGCGAAGTTGTCCCACGGTTTGCCGTAGAACTCGAACTCGGTCAAACCCTGCGCATCGCTCGCGCCATACCAGTAGGTCCAGTCACTGATCATGCGGTCGGTCTGTGCCGCTTTGAAGCGATTCGTTTTGGTCTCGATCCAGGCGGTCATGAATCCGCCGTATGAGCCGCCGGTCACTCCCATACGCGTCGAATCGACATCGGGGCGCACTGCGGCAATGTCAACTGCTTTCATTAGATCGGTGTAATCTTCAGCGCCCCACCGGCCACGTGTAGCGTACGTGAAGTCGGCGCCGTAGCCGGACGATCCCCGCGGATTGGTGAAGAGCACCATCATTCCCGCGCCCGCGAGGTTCTGAAACTCGTCGAACCATCCCTCGCCGTACGAGGAATGTGGACCACCGTGAATGTACAGAACTAACGGATACTTCTTGCCGGCCTGGTAGCCGTACGGCTTCATCAGCCAGCCTTCGATCTCGAGGCCACCGACCGATGGATAGGTAAACCGCTCGGCGTCCGCGAACGCAATTTCCGAATTGATCCCGTCGTTGAAGCTGCTGAGCTTCCGTTCGTGCCCGCCGTTCGCATCCGCGAGGAACAGCTCCGTTGGGTGCGTCATGTCGGTCGACACGAATGCGATCTGGTTGTGTCGCGAATTCATGTCCCAGCCGTGCAACACTCGGCGGCCACCGAGGATCTCCTTGACTGTTCTGGTCTTCGGATTCACTGTGAATAGCGCCGTACGCCCGCCGGCCGCGGCGCTCATGACGATGTTGCCGCTCGGCGTCCAACGATATTGCTGAGGCTCGTACCTGAAATCTCCGAGTAGATTCCGCGCAGTCGTGTCCGGCAGACTGACGACGTAGATGCGCTGTGATTTAACACGCGACGGCGACGCTATGAAGGAGATCAGCTTCGAGTCGGGCGACCAGGCGATCGTGTGCTTGGGACTGGCGAAGTGGGAGACGCGCTGCGGCGTCCCATTACCGTTAATCGGAATGACGAACAGATCCACGTCATCGCGTGGCCGCTCATCGCGCACCGAATCGTATGGAAGCCGGGCGAGGGAATCACGCTCGGCCTCGACTACAGAATCTGGCCGAAGAGCGGCGTCGGCGACGAACGCGACGGATTTGCCATCGGGTGAGATCACAGCCTCGCGGTGTGAGTACGCCGCATTCGTCAACATCTTCTTTGGCGAGCCATCTAATGACTGAACCCAGATCTGCGATGCGGGGTAGCGCCGCGGCTCGCTGCGGCCCGCGACAAACCCAGAGTCATTGCTCTTGAATCGCATATCGGTGAACTGCATGCCGTCGAAGCGTCTGGCATCCACCGGCTTCGTTATCGCATTGATGGGAGGGCGCGATAACTTACCCATCCGGGCGTACGGGGCGGCGGCAAGCCTGGCGGTATCGCGCGGCGGACCGTCGACCGTATCAGTCCAGATGCCGACGCGATGATCCGCCGAGGTCGATGTCGCGTTGGGATACTTTTCCATCTGGAACGCCTCGCCGCCGGGCGCGTCCATCCTGAGTGCCCAGCGCGAGCCCTTGCCGTCCGGCCGCTTCGACGTGAAGAAGAGATACTTGCCGTCGGGCGAGAAGTGCGGGTTGCTGCTCTCGAAGCCGGATGATGAGTAGCGTACCGGCGCGCCGCTCTGTGTTGGAACCACCCATATCTCCGAGTGCCGCTTGTTCTCCTTCTCTCGTACCGTGACGACTGTGAAGGCAACCAGCTTACCGTCCGGTGAAATCGCCGGCGCGGCGAGATTGGTGATCTTGTAGTAGTCGGCCGGAGTGAAGGCTCGTTTACCGGGCGTCGCCTGTTGCGCGACGATAGGCTCGGTGAGCGCTGTGAGGAGGACCAGCGTTGCGAGTAGGGCGGAACGATGCATGATGAATTCGGGATGGCGAACGGAGCGAATCGCGGGCGAGCGCTGCTACCAGAATTTACGTGCGCATCGGCGCGGACGCTGAAGTGGCCGCCTGAATGCGCCGCCACACTTGCGCGAGATGCTGCTTTGTGGTGAGCACGTTCCCGATTCCCACGCGCATGGCGACACGCCCGCGCAGGCGTGTGTGAGTGAGATAGGCGTCGCCGCTCGCGTTTACAGTTTCGACAATCTTCGCGTTCATGCGGTCGCACGAGTCCGGATCCACTCCCTCTGGATTGAACCGGAAGCAGACCACCGCCATCGGCACCGGCGCCATGATCTCGAAGCGCGCGTCCGCGGCGATCCATCCGGCCAGCAGCTGAGCCAGCCGGCAGTGCTCCCAAACACGCGCCGCGATGCCGTCGCGACCGAACGCACGGAACACCATCCATGCCTTGAGGGCACGGAATCTTCGTCCCAGCTGAAGGCTGTAGTCCATGTAGTCGATCGCCGCGCCCACGTCGCGTGCTCGTTCGTCGGCGTCACTGGACGCGTCACCGCGCAGGTACTCGGGGACCAGTGAGAAGACGGAGCGAAGTACGTCGGGGTGGCGTGTGTACAGCGCGCTGAAGTCGAGTGGCACGAAGAGCCACTTGTGCGGGTTGATGATGAGTGAGTCCGCGAGTTCGATCCCCGCCATCACATCGTGCCGCTCCGGAAGAACAGCGAGCGCACCGCCGTACGCGTGCAGCCATGTTCCGTATGTGCGGCGCACGTCGGCAATCCGTGCTACTGGATCGATACTGGTAGTGGAGGTTGTGCCAACGGTTGCGATGACGGCTAGGGACAATACTGTTCAGTTTGGCCAATGCTGCGCTTCAGACGCGGTGGCGTCGCCCGGGGACAACTGCCGCGAAGAGCGCTCAAATCCCTTAACTGAACAGCATTGGGCCTAAGCGGCCATGCCCCGTTTCGCCGCTCCGCGCGAAGTTAGGACATCAAACGCGGAGAGCGCCTCACGCCGCGGTCTGAACTTCCTTCAGCGCATTGCGCGCCTGATCCGCCAGCATCCCGAACGCGGCCGCGTCGCGCACCGCCAGATCGGCGAGCACCTTGCGGTCGACCTCGATGCCGGCCCTGTCCAGTCCGCAGATGAACGTGTTGTAGTTCATGTCGTGCAGGCGGGCAGCGGCGTTGATGCGCACGATCCAGAGGCGGCGGAACTCGCGCTTCTTGTTCTTG
>JBPCNJ010000278.1:0-10321 GCA_051001375.1 Gemmatimonadaceae bacterium | reverse complement strand
GCGCGAACACATGCGCGCCAGAACAATCGTGTCGTTCGTACGCAGCCCGGGCGACCTGCTCATCTCCGGACTCCTCGCCAACGGCGATGAGATGGCGGGCAAGGCAGCGGTCGTGGATGCGCCGCTTGGCACGGGCCACGTCGTAATGTTCGGCATCCGCCCGCTCTGGCGATGGGAGACGCAGGGGACTTTCGCGATGCCGCTGAACGCTATGGCTAACTGGACTCACCTGTAACGAGGTGCAAGCAGACCGTTATCTTCTCATCCATGCCCGGACGCCCGTACATCCTCGCCGAAACAAACTGGAAGACCGTTGCTGACACCGACTACCAGGTAGCGGTACTTCCATGGGGCGCGACCGAAGCGCACAACTATCATCTGCCGTACGCGACCGACGTGCTCGAGTGTGATGCCGTCGCGGCGGCGGCGGCGCACATCGCGTGGGATCGGGGAGCGCGGGTGATCGTGCTCCCAACAGTTCCCTTTGGAGTGAACACGGGACAGTTGGACATCAAACTGTGTCTCAACATGAATCCGAGCACCCAGGCCGCGCTGCTGCGCGATCTGACCAGCACGCTGGAAGGGCAGGGAATCTTCAAGCTCGTGATTATCAACGGTCACGGCGGCAACGACTTTCGCCAGATGATTCGCGAGCTACAGCCGCGCACGCGTGTATTTATTTGCACGCTCAACTGGTACAGCTGTGTCGATCCATCCGCGTATTTCGACGAGCCCGGCGATCACGCCGGTGAACTCGAGACCAGCGTGATGCAGCACATCGCGCCGGAGTTGGTGTTGCCGCTTTCGGAGGCGGGTGATGGGGCGCAGAAGCGGCCATCGATTGCGGCCATGCGTGACGGCTGGGTGTGGGCGCCGCGGCCCTGGACCAGAGTCTCAGCCGATACTGGAACCGGCGATCCAGCAGAGGCTACCGCGCAGAAAGGATCCCACTTTCTCGACGCCGTCACCACAAAGATTGGAGCCTTTCTCGTGGATCTCGCCGCAAGCGATACCGCTAGGCTGTACAGCTGACCTGTACCGGGGATTCAAGCTCTCCCCGATGAGGGCGTGACCGCGACGCTGATGTGATCGACCGTGGGAGAGAAGGTGAAAGGACACGCTCCACGGTGGACGGGCCGACAGTCCCTGGCCTGACCGGCCGCCGTCATTGCCGGAAACAAAAGTTCGATCCCGAGCGCCAGCACGGCTGCAATGCGCACCGCGTTAGCCCACGTGCGCTTTAGCCGAACTAGAAATACCCCTCCGCCGCCTTCGTCACTACGCCGACCGAGCCACCAATGCCTAACGCTTCGGTGTTGACGCAGAGATGATACGTGTCCGGTGCTTCCCAATCGCGTCCCCAGTGCGACTTGACCCAGTCGCGACGCTGACGATTGGTGTCGTCCACCCGTTTGGCAGCCTGCGCCTGGTCCAGCGAATCGCGGAACATGGAGCGGCGTATCAGCGCCTCGCGTGGCGCGTAGCAGAACACGCTTAACACGTCTCCGCGGAGGTCGAGCATCAGGTGCGCGCCACGTCCAACGATGACGACGGGGCCGCGTGCGGCGGCCTCCTCGATCACGTGACGCGTCACCGCGAGCAGTCGCTCTTCTGTGGGCGGGAGCTTGGCGTTGGCGAGCGGCGACAGCATCTCCTGCGTGCTCATCGCCATCGCGGTGACGAGCCGTTCGCCGAGTGATGGCATTCGCTCCTCGCGTGCTGCGACCTCCAACGTCGTGAGCCCCGTCCTCGCGGCTACTTCGTCGATCACCGCGTTGTCCACCAGCGACCATCCCAGCGCTCGCGCGATCGCGATCGCCACATCTGACCCGCCCGAGCCGTACATGCGTGACACCGTGATGATCGGCATTGAGAGATTTGATGGAATAGCTGGAATAGCTGGATTTGACCGGCTTGACGATGGCCCGCTGAGTTACGCCGAAAGACCGCCGAAGTAATCCTCGCCCGGTCGGCGCCGCTTCTCGCTGATGGCGCGTGCGTAGCGTCCCTCGTCCGAGCGGGAGATCTTGCGGCGCGCGACCAGCGCTTCGAGCACAAGCTCACACGCGGCGGCGACCAGTGCCGTGTCGCCACGCTTGGCCAGTGCCGACGCTTCGACCGCATCCAGCAATCCGGGGATCGACTCGAATCCACGTACCACCGATGCAGCTGAAACATCGTCGGACACCTGCAATGCGCCGCCAGCATCGAACCACATGACGATGTCATCCGTATCGACCATGCCGGCGCGCTCCCGGAACGTCGCATCGGCCGCTCTCCGGATCAGTTCCCGCGCGATCGCCGGCCCACCAATGATCTCGCCTTCATATTCGAGCTCGATCTTTCCCGTGATGGCCGGGAGCGCAGCGTATACGTCGGCGATGCGCGGCACGACTTCCGACTCGCTCGTCTCCACCGCGCGACGCTCCGCGTTCGAAATGACGTTTTCCATGACCGTGATCGGCATGCGTTGCGACACTCCGGATCTCCGGTCCACGCGTTTGTCGGTGCGCGCCTCAAAGGCGATGCGCTCGATCACTTCTTCCATGAAATCGGGGACGCGTACGCGCAGCGCACCGCGCTCCGTCCACGCCTCCTGGCGCGTGATCGACATACCGACGTCCACCGTCTCCGGGTAGTGCGTCACGATCTCGCTGCCGATGCGATCCTTGAGCGGCGTGATGATCTTTCCACGCGCGGTATAATCTTCCGGGTTAGCCGAGAAGACCAGCAACACGTCGAGCGGAAGCCGCACAGGGTAACCCTTGATCTGAACGTCGCCCTCCTGCATGATGTTGAAGAGTCCGACTTGGACCTTGCCGGCCAGATCCGGGAGCTCGTTCAGCGCGAAGATGCCGCGATTGGCACGCGGCAGCATGCCGTAGTGAATCGTTAGCTCGTCGGAGAGGATGTGACCGCCGCGGGCCGCCTTGATCGGATCCACGTCGCCGATGATGTCAGCGATGGTGACGTCCGGCGTAGCCAGCTTCTCGACGTATCGGCTATCCCGCTCCAGCCACGCGATCGGCGTCTCATCGCCCATTTCTGCGATCAGCTGGCGCGCGTATTTGGATACAGGCTTGAACGGATCATCGTTGACCTCACTGCCGGCCACCATCGGCACGACCTCGTCCAGCAGTGTCGTGAGCGCACGCAGGATGCGCGACTTGGCCTGACCGCGGAGCCCAAGCAGAATAAAATTGTGACGGCTGAGGACCGCGTTCGCGATCTGCGGCATCACTGTATCTTCATAGCCCAGCACGCCGGGAAAGAGCGGGCCGCCGCGGCTCAGACGGTCCAGCAGATTCTGCCTCAGCTCATCCTTGACCGTGCGCCGGATGCGGTCAGGAGCCGCGTACGGAGAGCGCTTGAGGGCACCAAATGTTTCGGGAAAAGACGACACACTACTCGTTGTTGAAGACGTTATTGGAGAGCGGAAAAGCGGGGCCTGATACCGACCAGTCGCGAAACCTTCTCGTACCAAGTAATTTAGCTCGTGGGTCCTACCTCTTGACACCGATCCTGGTGGGGATAGATTCGACCCCGCGCCACATCCGGGCAACGCCTACGCGTGCACGGACCCGGGCGATCACCCTCTGAACCTCTCTAAGGAGATTCTCGTATGAAGCGCCTGGCCCTTGTCGCCGTCGCAGTACTCGCAGTTGCCGCTTGTGGAAAGAAGGACGAAGCCGCTACAGACACCACCATGATGCCTGCCGCGGCCGCGACCACAACCCCGATGACTGACACGTCCATGAAGATGATGGACACGTCTATGAAGATGATGGACACGTCGATGAAGATGAACGACACGATGATGAAGATGTCGAAGGACACGATGATTCACGCGAAGAAGACCACCACCGTAACGAAGAAGCCGTAGTCTCGGCTACTTCCTCGCAATGAAAACAAGAGGCGCGATCATTCGATCGCGCCGCTTGTTTTACCCATTACCATCGCTTCCGTACCGCCGCTTTCCCATCGCACGTCGAGCGCCGCTCCCTCGTCCACCTCGCGCCTGACCATCCCGATCCCGATGACCCCCTCGGTCGGACTGCGCAGTCGGCTGCGTACCTCACCGACGCTCCTGTGCTCCGCGTCGGTAAGTGTGGCGCCAAGCGGCGGAATTACGTCGCCAGTGAAATTGAGACGGCGCAGCGTACGATTCACGTGCCCGCGGAAATGAATGCGTGCAACGGTCTCCTGGCCCACGTAGCACCCTTTAGTGTACGAGACCGCGTGTAGATCCTCCAGATTCGCTTCCTGGAGTAGCGTCGATTCGTCCATGTCGATGCCCCACTCGGGGACACCAGCCTCGACGCGTAGCGTGTCCCAGTCGCACGCGTCCGCACTTACCGCGCCCTCGGAGCGCATGGCGGCGGTCACGGCGCCCACATGCTCACGCGGCACGATGACGTCGTACACATCCCATAGCTCCGAGCCGAGCGCGGGCGCGCGCAGCACTGTCGTTTCGACGGAATCAATGTTTGCGCTCACATGACTGTGCACGGGAAGAGTCCTGAGCGCCTCAGTCGAGATTGCAGTGACCCGGGCTAACAGATCGGCCGCATCCGGGCCGACAACGCCAACGTCGCCAGTCGCATCCGATACGTCGCGCTGGGTGGCAAAGCGCGGGTTCACGTACTTGCCGAGCATCGCGCGAAGCCCTTCGGCGGCGCGAGCGGACGTGTCCAGCAGCAGACTGTCATCCAGCATGAGGATGCGCAGGTCCGCGATGATCTTTCCCTTGGCCGTGAGCGCGGCCGCGTACTCACCCTGACCGCGCTTTAGCGACGCCACGTCGTTTGTGACCAGACCGTTCAGCGTCGCGACGGCTTGCGCGCCGGTTACTTCGATGCGAACGCGATCGGACCGGTCAAAGAGAAGCGTAGGAGGCATCCAGTAAATCTACCGGATGCACGACGCGCGCCCGCATGTCGGCGCGGTGCAACCCCGCGCCAATTTGCATGAGACACCCAGGGTTGCCGGTCGCGACCAGCGACGCGCGCGTTGCGCGAATATTCTCCAGCTTGGGCGCGAGCACCGCGTCCGACGTCGCCGGCTCGAGCAGATTGTAGATCCCCGCGCTACCGCAACATTGATCGGAGTCGCGCAGCGGAATCAGCTCGATGCCCGGGATCGCGCTGAGAACGGCAAGCGGCGGCGATGTCACACGTTGCGCATGCTGCAGATGACATGGCGCGTCGTACGTCACGCTGAAGGAGATGAAGCCGCCCGGCTCCGGCCCGACCGCGGCCAGCAGCTCGGTTACGTCTCTCACCCTGAGCGACAGATCGCGCGCTCGCCCGCTCCAGTCCGCGTCCCCTGAGAGCAGATGACCATACTCCTTCATCATCGCTCCGCCGCCCGCGGAGTTGGTGACCACCCAGTCCGCTCCCGATTGCTCGAACGCGGCGATGTTCCGTCGCGCCAGCTCGCGCGCGGTCCCGAGTTCGCCGGCATGAGCGTGAAGCGCCCCACAACACACCTGACCGGGTGTGTTGGTCATGGTGTACCCGTTGTACGTGAGCACGCGCTCAGTCGCCCGATTTGTGCTCGTGAAGAGCCCTTCCATAACGCAGCCCGTGAGTAGCGCGGCCGATCCGTTCGCGCCGTCACTCTCGGGCGCATAGCTACCACGCTCGATCGGGCTGTCCGTCGCGGTGAGCATTGCCATCGCGAAACCCAACCGACCACTGAGCCCGGACAGGAGCGACGGAATTGGCGTCGCCGCGAGTAGTCGCGCACCGGCCATCATCGCCCGTAGCGCAGCGGGACGCGCGAATATCCACAGCAGCGCGCTCGCGCCGGCGGATGGGGCGCGACCGCCGCGCAGCGTCGCCCGCGTGGCCTCAAGCAGATGGCCGTAGGGCACTCCGGAGGGACACGCTGTCTCGCACGCGCGACATCCCAGACACTGGTCGATGTGCTTGCGCAGATCGACATCTTCCGGTGGAAGCGTGCCGTCCAGGAGCGACCGCATGAGCACGATGCGCCCGCGCGGCGAGTCGTTCTCGTCTTCCAGCGCTAGATACGTGGGGCACGCCTGCAGACAGAAACCGCAGTGCACGCACGCGTCCAGCCCCGACTGCTCCAGCGCAAGCGGCGTCATCCGGTCGCAGGGTGCCGTGAGTGATGCTGTAGGTGATCCTGTGGCCAACGCTGTGTCGCTCAAATCTCCTCACCCAGAATTCCAGGATTGAGCACGTTTTGTGGATCGAACCGCAGCTTGAGCGCACGCGACAGCGCCGGGTGAACTATCAGCGGCCGTCGAAATCCGTACTCACTTGCCACCGTTCTGCGCATGTGCTCCATCGATCCTATGGTCATACCCCGCGATCGTACCCTGAGTGTCACCTGAGTTATAACACCAAGGGTCCCCCACGCGCCGATCATGAGTCGAGTGAGGTCAAAGCCAGCGACATTCTTGACAACGCGCCCGCCGGGCTTGATCACGTCGCCGCTTCCCGTAACGACCGTCATCCCGAGCACCTGGTCGCGCGGCGTTCCAAACAGCGCGGCAGACGGTCCGTACGAGCACGTCGCGACCGTCGCGCCGATGCTGCCGTCCGGCCCGCCAGCCGGATCCAACGCGAGCCACTGGTCATGTGACCGCAGCGTATCGCTGATCTCCCCAATCGTGCTTCCAGCGCGCACCGTGATCGTGAGATCTCCGGGCGTGTACGCCACAACACCGCTGTCGTCAGCGAGTACGAGCCGCCGAGTTGCGGTGACTGGACTCCCCGCGTCCAGCCAAGTCCCGCGCCCAACCAGTCGCAGCGAATCTCCAGCGTCCACCGCATCACGTATCACCTCCGCGATCTCAGCGTCGCTGCGCACCCGTCGATCCTATTGATCCTGTTGACCCTGTTGATCTTCTCGCAGTAGATCCCCGAGCCGACGCGGTGCCGCTCCACTCGCGACACGAATGCACCGGCACCACCTTCCCAGGATTCGCTCGTCGATCCGGATCGAACACGCCGCGCACGTCGCACATCGCTGCGAGCGTCGGCTCGTCAAACAGCGACGTCATGTAGCCCAGCTTGTCCAACCCCACACCGTGCTCACCCGTAATGCTCCCGCCGACCGCGATGCACGCCCCCATGATCTCGCCCATCGCCCGATGCACGCGCGCCGCCTGATCCGGATCATTGGCGTCGTACGCGATATTGGGATGCAGATTGCCGTCGCCCGCGTGAAACACATTGCACACCGTGAGGCCGTACGCATCGCCGATCGCGTGGATGCGCGCTAGCACATCGGGCAGTTGCGTGCGTGGAACCACAGCGTCCTGTACCGCCAGATGCGGCGCCATCCGCCCCATCGCTCCGAACGCCTTCTTGCGTCCCTGCCACAGCCGCGCGCGCTCCGCCTCGTCACTCGCCACACGTACGGTACGTGCGTCCGCTTCAACGCACAGCGCGCGCACCTTCTCCGTGTCCTGGTCCACGCTGGACGCAGTACCGTCCACTTCGATGAGTAGAATGGCCGCTGCGTCGGCCGGATATCCGGCTGCGTACACCGATTGTTCCACCACGCGAATCGCCGCGTTATCCATGAACTCCAGCGCCGCCGGAACAGTGCCCGAAGCGATGATCATCGACGTCGCGCGCGCTGCCGCATCCACGCTGGTAAAATCCGCCAGAACCGTTCGCACCGTCTGCGGCTGTCGAGTAAGGCGTACAGTGATATCGAGCGCGATACCAAAGCACCCTTCCGAGCCGACGAAGGCGCCGAGTAGATCGTACCCCGCCATGGAACCTTCCGCGTCGCCCAGCTCGATCACGTCACCGTCGGGGAGAACGACAGTTGCCGCGAGCACGTGGTTGAGCGTCACACCGTACTTGAGACAGTGTGGACCGCCCGCGTTCTCGGCCACATTGCCACCGATTGTACACGCGGCCTCGCTGGACGGATCGGGCGCGTAGAACACGCCGAATGGCGCCAGCTGCCGGTTGAGCATCGCGTTCACGACGCCAGGCTCGACCGTCGCGGTAAGCCCTTGAGCATCGATGCGTATTATACGCTTGAGCCGGTGCAGCCCCACGAGAACCACATCGTCGGCGAGCGCACCACCGGATAGCCCTGTGCCCGCGCCGCGCGGCACGAACGGAAGACCCGCCGCCGCGAGGATTCGTACCACTTCCACCAGCTCGTCCCGCGACCCGGGGAACACCGCAAGCGTTGGCCGCCGCATGTAGCCCGGCAAGCCGTCCGATTCGTACGCCAGTAGCTCTGCGTCACGCTCCAGTACGAATCGGTCGCCCACGACCGCGCGTAGACCATCGGCGGTACTCGCCGACGTGGTGGTCTCAGCCGCTGCCACTTGCGGCTGGGTTCTTCGGCACGACTATCTTGAGCGCGTCGCGGGCGATGCGGAACTGGAACGGAGTCGCCATGCTCACGATCTCTCCGTCGACGGCCAGATGCTTGGTCCGGCCGCCAAGATTGATTGAGCAGGAGTCGACAAGGAAGCTGTCCAGCTCCGGCGTGCGCGCCACTTTCCGCAGTCCGCTGGATACCGCGTCAATCGCCAGCACGACCAACCGTGCCGCGCTCCGTTCGCGCACCACCAGCACGTGCAGTGCATGCTTTCCGCCCGGAACTCTGCTCCCAAACTCGGGACTCTTGGCCTCCCTCTCGCCCACGCCGATGAAGATGAGTGGCGTCGAGTACCGCTTGACCTCGCCGTTCACCTCCAATTCAACCGACACGGTTTTGAACGAGAAAAAGAGCCGGATCGCCGCAAAAAAGCTGGCGATGCGATAGCCGAAGAACCTCTCCAATCTCTCCCGCAGTCGGACGTAGCTGACGTACGCACCGACGGAGCTGGTGTTGAGGAAGAGCCGCTCTCCAACATACGCAACGTCGGCCTGCTCACACACTCCGTGCAGCGCGACCTCCGCCGCCTTTTCTAGGTGGGTGGGGATGTCGTGATCGCCAGCGAAATGGTTGAGCGTACCGCCCGGAAGAACCGCCAGCTCCACATCGGTACCGCATACAACCGACGCCGCCATGCCGATCGTCCCGTCACCACCCGCGATGACGATGCGTTTGGGTTGGCTCTTTAGCTCGCCGCGGATCGCATCCGCTATCTCCTCCGGCGGGACGTCGTGCACCTCGAAGCCGCCGGTCTTCTCCAGCGCATCGCGTGCCTTCTCGGCCGTGCCTGCCTTGTCGTTGACGAACGCTGGGATCATCTAGGTAGATAAAGAAAGGACGCCTCGTCGTTGAACGAGGCGTCCTTGAAGTTAATTGACGGTGCCAGCGATCGGTCTGGACCGGGTTATGACGCGCCCCAGAAGCCAAGCAGTGCGTTGCCATCGGGGGACTGACGCAGCTTCTCGAAGGCGCGCTCACGAATCTGCCTGATCCGCTCACGGGTGACACCCATCAGACAGCCAATCCGCTCCAGCGTCATCGCCTCGGAGTCCTGGCCCAACCCGTAGTACAGGTACAGAATCTTTCGCTCGCGCGGCGTCAGATACTTCTTGAAGGCGCGCTCTATCGACTCGCGCATCAGCTTGAAGTCTGTGACATCCTCAATCTCGCCGCCGTCCACACCGGCGAAGCGCTCGCCCAGAGTTGACGCCTCACGGTCGCTGCGGTCGATCGGCGCATCCAGCGAGATCTCCGTGGCGGACATCTGCTTGGAAGCTCGCACCGTCTCTGGCGTCTCTTCCAGCAGACGGCCAAGCTCATGATCGGTCGGGTCGCGCTTGAGGACCTGCGACAGAACAGTCTCAGCCCGTGACAGCTTGATCAGCTGCGAGTTCTGATTCAGCGGGATGCGGACCGATCGGGTCTGTTCGGCCAGCGCCTTGAGCACGGCCTGCCGGACCCACCACACAGCGTAGGAGATGAACTTTACGCCCTGGTCCGGATCGAACTTGCGGACCGCCTTGAGGAGCCCTTCGTTTCCGATCGCCACCAGCTCGCTCAGATCAAGGCCGTGGCCCTGATACTTCTTCACATACGAGATTACAAAGCGAAGGTTCGCCGTCACCAAGCGCTCTGCCGCCTTCTCGTCTCCGCTCTGAGCTCGGCGGGCGAGACGGCGCTCTTCCTCGACATCTGTGATGAGAGGAAGCTTCTGTATGTCGTGCAAGTACTGGTCGAACGCCGTAGAGGGTGAGGAACGGATGAATCCTTTCGCAGGCCTGCTCTCGACCGCTGCCGCCATAGACGCTCCAGTAGTGGGCTGAAGCGGTCATGGTAATGTCAGAATTCCATTTGGTCAACAGCCATCTTTCGTGCCAAACGAATGTGATATCGAAAGTAGGCCTTACAGAGGTTAGCTGCTTGCCACGTTCGTCAGTCA
>JBPCNJ010000277.1:0-6002 GCA_051001375.1 Gemmatimonadaceae bacterium | reverse complement strand
TGTAGTGCGGTGGGCCGAGGGTGAAGTCCTGGTACCAGGGGACGATCTTGGCCGCACCCGCGATCGAGGCGTTGCGGCGCTTCATGTCCTTGATGGAGTGATCGATGGTTGCGTATGGATGCGCGTTCGGGTTGCCCAGTCCGTACGTCCCGGGCGCAAAGTGCGACGGGTACACCATCGGTAGAATCACGTCGGCGCGATCGACGAACATCTCCCATTTCTGGCCGATACCCATGTCGGTGGTGTCGGTTGCGGTGAGGCCGAAGATGTCGATGGTCATGGGCATGCCGGACGGCTTGAGCGCGGCGCGCGCGAACTCCAACTGGTCGCGAATTACCTGCGCGCGCAAGCGCCCCTTGGCCAGCGGAAAGGTCGCCTCGCGCACGAGTTTGTCTTCGTCCGGGAAGCGAACGTAGTCGAACTGCACTTCGCTGAAACCCATGTCGTATGCTTCACGCGCTAAATCAACCGCGTACTGCCACACGCCGCGCTGAGTTGGATCCAGCCATGGATTGCCGTTCTTGTCCAGCCAAGGCTGACCGTCCTTGCGACGCTTGATTGCCCAATCGAGCTTGCGGTTTGCCAGTAGCGGATCCTTGGCCACGACGATGCGCGCGATTGGATACACGTTATTGGCGCGCAACGAATCGAAGATCGCGTGCATCCGCCTGGGTGACATCGGTCGGTTGGTGTCCGCTCCGATCTGCTGTGCCAGAGGGACGCGCGACTTGTACAGCACGAACCCGCGGTCGTCCTTCACGTCAATGACGAGTGCGTTGACTTCGGTCCGCTTGGCGGTACCGACGAGATCCCACATGCGATCGCCGAGCGCGGCCCATCGGTTGACGTACAACCCGCGCAACGTGTCGGGTCTGGCGATGTGCTGAACCGGAGCGGCGGGTTTTATGGCAGATGCGCGTGTAACGACCGGTTTTCCGGCACCCGAAGCACCGACGTCCCTGGCGGATGCTGCCGTATCTTTGCACGCAACAAGCGCTATCGACGCAGCGAGGGTCGCAGCGACGGCCGCAGCCGCGATCCACCCGGTGGCGATGTTCCGAAAGCTTATCAGCATACGATGCATACGATCATGACTGCGCGGCAGGGCCGCAGGTCACCCCTTTCGCTGTAGCGTCCGCGCGATCTCGTCCTGAGCGTACAACACCGCATCGACCTCACGGCCCAGCTGCATCGCCTGCTCGGCTACCTGCGTCACGCTCTGATACGAGCGAGTACCCGTTGCCAGTCGGCTCAGGTCCAGCCGCATCGATTGCATCGCGGTCACGCACCGCGCTAGTTTTTGCGCCGCAAGGTCGCGCCGGCTGCGCAGGTCGCGCAGGGATATGCGCTGCCGACGCAGCTGCGCCAGCCGGAGCGCGCGCCGCTCGCTTGCGTCCTCGTCCAGCGGATTCGCCTCCGCTTCGAGCTCGTTGACCTCGCGCTCCGTTGCCTCGCCCAAACCTGGCACATTCGCGCGATCGAGATCGTGCATGGTCGCCACGAGCAGCTCTATGCGGCCATACAGAGCGTCGGCGGACGCGACGACGTCCGGCAATTGCTTCCGATCGTCGCTCGGGAGTGCGTCCATCATACGGTGGATGTCCGACCGAGCGGCCGCAGCTTCCTGCACCACCGGGTAGCTGGCCGCAACTTCGGGGCTGACCGGTGCGTCGAAGCCTGTAACTCCCCTCGCCGGCGATCCTGCGGGCAGACTTTCCATCAAGGGAGGCGACATCGCGAGCCCGCGACCATCTCGCATCCGCGCGCGCAGCCGCTCGCGTGACGCCTCTCGCTTCTGGACGTCGAAGAGCGCACGCGCATCGTCGATCTTTTCGTTCACCACGTCGGCGAAAAGAGCATCGCGCGGCTGCCGAAAGACGTCGCGCCAGTCATAGCCCTTGTTCCAAAGCTTGGCGTAGCCGCTGGCGATCCCGATGCCCCACATGGCGTCCGCGAAAAAGAAGGCGTGGTCACCGATGATTCCTAGCGGAATGAATGCAGCGCTGAAGGCGAGCCAGGTTACGAGCCCCTTACGATACTTCCGTACCTGGGGCGCTTCCCATCTCACCCGCTCAGTCGGATTCGCGGGCGAGTAGCTGGGCCGCACA
The DNA here is from genome assembly GCA_051001375.1 of Gemmatimonadaceae bacterium. Lineage (GTDB taxonomy): Bacteria > Gemmatimonadota > Gemmatimonadetes > Gemmatimonadales > Gemmatimonadaceae > Fen-1247. The sequence continues at coordinate 3,894 of JBPCNJ010000277.1, read as the reverse complement.
TCCGGCGCTGGGCGCATTGGGTACTGAGCCGGGTACGGAGCCGGGTTCTGGGCCTGGTACTGAGCCCCGTATTGAACCGGTGCCTCTGGACGCCCGCCAGCGGAGCGAGGAGCCGCGACCGGCGCACGTCCATCCAGGGCGTCCACCATTGCGGCCGCGCTCGGAAACCTGTCGGCCGGATCCTTTTCCAGACACCGCATCACCACGGCGTCGAGATCAGCGGGGGCGGCGCATCGGTCAGTGAGTGGACGTGGCCTTTCGGTCAGGTGCTTGACGAACATGGCCGGCGTGTTCGCGGCGGCAAACGGGAGGTCGCCCGAGAGCATCTGATAGCCGAGCACGCCTAGGGAGTAGAGGTCGCTACGGCCGTCGACGCCGCGGTCGCCGGCGCACTGTTCGGGCGACATGTACGCGGGCGTGCCGATGGCGAGTCCGGTCGTGGTGAGCCTCGTATCAGTGCCCTCGCTGACGGCGCGCGCGATTCCGAAGTCCGTCACCATTGCGCGCCCGCTGTCGTTGTCGAGCAGGACGTTGTCGGGCTTGATGTCCCGGTGCACCACGTTGCGCCCGTGCGCGTAGGCCAACGCATCAGCCACTTCGCGCAGGGCACGCCGCACCTCATCCGGCGCCATCGGTCCGCGCTCGCGCAGCCGTTGCGCGATGGTGTCGCCGTGTACCAGCCCCATGATGAAGAAGACCAGATTATCGGCTTCTTCAACCGTGTAGATGGGGACGATGCTTGGGTGGCTGAGCTGAGCCGAAGTCTCCGCTTCCTTGAGAAAGCGGGACCGAATGTCCGATCGATACGCCAGATCAGGTGGCAGCAGTTTAACAGCGACCGCCCGCTTGAGCCGGCGATCGCGTGCCCTGTAAACGATGCCCATGCCGCCGCGGCCGATTTCGTGCTCGAGCTCATAATTGGCCGCGAGCACTCGCGCGAGGTGCTCACGCAAAGCGTCGTCGCGCATGCCCTCGCGAGTGGCGTCGCGGCTGCCAGCGGGGCGGTTTGGCAGACTCTCAGGCACGATCATCCGTCAAATTGGCATACCGTCATAGAGCACCCTGCCGTGCTGGCGCGAAAAATAAGCCCGGAATATGCAAGTTAGCAGCGCAGGAGCCCTACCGGGCGGACGTAGGTCACGCCGGCCCGAAAGTCGCCGGTGAAAAGTAAGATACGTTCGAGTCGGTTCGCTCCGTTACACATTTCGTTGACCAATAAATCTATCATGGCACAACGCCAGACTATTCCTGTTCTCCCTCTGAGGGGGACAGTCATGTTCCCGGGACTCACCGCGCCGATCTCCGCCGGTCGTCCAGGAACTTTGCGAGCAATCGAAGCCGCTCTCAAAACAGACCGGCTCGTATTCGCCGTGGCACAGCGCGATAACAGCGATGAGCCGTCGGCAGACATTCTTTACTCGATGGGCGTAATCGCGCGCATCGGTCAGATTCAGCGTGGGCTGGGAGGGGTGCAATTGCTGCTGCAGGGTGAGCAGCGCGCGACCGCTCTCCAGTATACCACTACGGACGGGTACCTGAGCGCGGTGGTCGTCCCGGCGGAGGAGATGACCCCAATTGACGACCACGACGCTGCCTTCGAAGCGCTAGAGAAGGAGACACGCGAGCGCGCCGCCGAGCTGGGCGAGAAGCGCGGCCTGCCGGAAGAAGTTGTGCACCAGGTGCTGGAATCAGTCACCGACCCGGGTCGCTTTGCCGATCTCGTAGCCGGTTACATCGAGCTACCAGTGGCAGAGAAGCAGGGGCTGCTGGAGACGCTCTCTGTCGAGGAGCGACTGCGCCGGGTGCTGGTTCAGGTGCAGCGTCAGATCGAGCTACTCGAAGCTCAGGAAGACATCAAGTCGCAGGTCCAGGAAGAGCTGGGCGAGCGGCAGCGCGAGATGTACCTGCGCGAGCAGATGAAGGCGATCCAGAAGGAGTTGGGCGACGAGAACTCCAGCAAGGAGATCGAGGAGCTGCGTGAGCGGCTCGCCACGCTCAACCTGCCCAAGGACGGACGCGCCGAGGTGGAGCGCGAGTTGGGCCGGCTGGAGCGGTCCGGGCGCGAGTCTATGGAGTCGCAGGTGATCCGGACGTATCTGGAGTGGATCGCCGAACTTCCCTGGAACGAACGCTCAAACGACAACCTCGACCTGAATCATGCGACCGGAGTTCTGGACGAGGATCATTACGGGCTGAACGACGTGAAGGACCGTGTTCTGGAGTTCCTTGCCGTGCGCCAACTCCGCGCACAGCAACTGGCGGATGAGGTTTGCAAGCAGGGCGAGATCCCGGCCGACAAGGTGAAGCCTGAAAAGGACGAGCCGACGCCGGTGCTGAATGATCAGACCGACGAGATTACCGTCATTACAGATGAGAAGGAGGCGAAGTCGCGTGCCATGGCGCGTGGCCCGATTCTGCTCTTTGTGGGACCGCCAGGCGTTGGTAAGACATCCATCGCCAAGTCCATCGCCCGCTCGCTCGGCCGCGAGTATGTGCGCATCGCGCTGGGCGGCGCCCGGGACGAGGCGGACATACGCGGACACCGTCGTACGTACGTCGGCGCGATGCCCGGACGCATCATTCAGGGTATGAAGCAGGCCGGAACCAAGAACCCCGTATTCCTACTGGATGAGGTGGACAAGCTCGGTGTTTCGCACCAGGGCGACCCGTCATCGGCGCTGCTGGAGGTGCTCGATCCGGCGCAGAACGACTCGTTCACAGACCACTATCTGAACATCCCGTTCGATCTGAGCGAGGTGCTCTTCATCGCCACGGCCAACTTCATCCAGAACATTCCTGGACCGTTGCTCGACCGCATGGAGGTCGTGGACTTCGCCGGCTATACCGAGCGCGAGAAGGCCGAGATCGCCAAGAAGTACCTCCTGCCCAAGCAGTTGGAGGAGAGCGGACTGAACGACAAGAACATCAACTTCACCGATGATGCGGTGATGGCGGTTGTCTCCCAGTACACGCGCGAGGCTGGTGTGCGCCAGTTGGAGCGCGAAATCGGCGCGGTGACGCGCAAGATTGCGCGTCGAATCGCTACGGGCGAAGCGGTGCCGAGCACGGTGACGGCGGAGGAAGTGCGCACTTTACTTGGCCGGCCGAAGGTACATCCGGAGCACATCCAGTCTGAGAATCAGGTCGGCGTCGCGACGGGAATGTTCTACACGCCCATGGGCGGCGACATCATGTTCGTCGAGGCGTCGATCAGGCGCTTCTATGGCAACCGTTCCAACGATAGGGCGGAGAACGACGGCACCGGCGCGGGTGTAAGTGGGGCGGTGTCGCTCATTCTCACCGGCCAGCTGGGCGACGTCATGAAGGAGTCGGCGCGCGCGGCGTTCACCTATGCCACGAACAACGCCTCCAGGCTCGGAATTCCTCGGGACCGGCTCGGCTCAATCGAGGCGCACATCCACGTGCCGGCTGGAGCAATTCCGAAGGATGGCCCGAGTGCCGGCCTGGCAATCGCGACAGCGCTGGTTTCAGAGATGAGCGATCGTCCGGTTCGGCGCGATGTGGCGATGACGGGTGAGATCACGCTCCGCGGGCGCGCTCTTCCGATCGGTGGCCTGAAGGAGAAGGTGCTGGGCGCACATCGCGCCGGAATCAAGCACATCATCCTGCCCAAGGCCAACGAGGCGGATGTGGAGGACATTCCAGAGGAAGTGCGGGAGCAGCTCACGTTCCATCCAGTGGAGACGTTGAGCGAGGTACTGGCGATCGCGCTGGAGCCGGAGGGCGTTGAGGATTCGGAGGCGGCCGAGATGGAGGAGATTCCAGTCCTCGTGATGACCAGCTAAGGGGAACTGCTCTAGCTGACACAGTAGATCCAGTTGTAGAAAAACAGTAGGGGGGCGCGGAGGATGGAAAGCCAATCCGCTTTTTTCC
>JBPCNJ010000276.1:0-7275 GCA_051001375.1 Gemmatimonadaceae bacterium | reverse complement strand
ATGCACGTACACCAATCCCTCAGGCCGGTGCCTGCCCAGCGTCGGCTCGGACCCGTCGATGAACTCGGCGCGAAAGGCGCTGAAACGAGTTTCACTCCGCTGGAACACCTTTCTCAGGCCAGCCATGGCGATGCGCGAGTGGTCCGGCTCTTCCAGCAGATCGCGCACGTCATAGTTGTGGTCTTCGTGTCCGTACTCGGCATACACCTCGAAGCCACTGTGAGGCAGTACCCATCGGCCGAGGAGCGATGCGAGCTGGTTCTTCAGAGCGTCCTGGTTATCCGCTCCAGGGACAGCGACGCCGACGGGAATGGACGTCTTCACAATTCCCTCAAATGGCGATCTAAGCTCCGGCGACCCGATCCTGCCGAACCACGCCTGATGAAAGTAGCGCGCCGCGCCAAGCTCCAGCCCCGGGATCGGGCCCGGATTGAACGTGAGCACCAGTCCCGACATGAAGCGCTTTCGCCCTGACAGATCTCCATTGACGAACGTGTCCGGCCCGACGACCGGAGAAAAGTTCGACTGCCGCTCCAGTCCGTACAGGAGTCGCGCCTGAACTGTGCCGATGCCAATGTTCGTAGGACGCTCGGTACCCAGAAACACGTGAGGCACCCCGGCGGCGTTGTTCCCCAAAATGACTGGGAACACAGTCGCCGGACCCCACCACTGATTCGCCGTACTGAGCCCGGCACTCACACCTAGTACATCCAGGCGGAGAGTGCTCTCACCGAGATCAAACTCGGAATACGCGCCGTCGCCGAAGCGCTGCGGGCGGTCAATCTTCTGAGGGAAATCTGCGTCGGCGAAGCGCCCGATCCCGCTCTCGCCGTTCGGAGCGAGCGTGAAGCTACTGTTCTCCGCCCGAAAGACTATAGGGTCGAGTACCGCCGAGAGTGGTCCAAAAGCCATTGCCACGCCGCCCTGGACCGATGTTGTGAGCCCCCGCCCCGCCCATACTGGCCCGTCGTTTCCGCCGAATGGAAAAGGGCTATTGAAGCGAGCAGTGGCCGCGACCGGCAGTATTGCAAAGTGCCGGGCAGCGCCACCGGAGCTGTGGTGACGTTGGAACACCCAACTGCTGGCCCACGGATGAGCGCCGGCAATCGCCGTGAGCGAGTCCACTACGGGAGCAGAAAAGCCCCGCAACGACCACGGTCCCAGCGGAGCGCGTCCCGTTGTTTGCAGGTATCGAACGTAATTGTCGAGCTCTCCACCCGCCGCAAGTCCACCCGCTGTGCCGCTGATGCTGCGCTCGCTCTGGGCGGACACCGAACCGCGCGGCGACAGTAGCAACAGGCCACCGCACAGAACTGAGACCATGGTGTTGCGGACCAGCGGCGTGGAGTAGATTGGCATCCGTGACGCGAAGAGAACTGACGCTGAGGGAAGTGTTGTGGCGGCGACCGCAACGACGGCCGCTTCGTTCGGCCCAATTTAGTGCGAGCGTACGGGCGGCGCAGCCGATATTCGCCGCTTTCTCTGCGGTGTTTGCCGCCGCTGGCCTGAACACCTCGGTCGCCAGAGCGCAGACACCAGCTCTCACTACAGCCGCTAGCGTTCAGTATCCGACCTCGGATATCAGCGACCGCGTTCGCCTGGCTCAACTTGCCGGTGACACCGCGCAGCTGGGCGGTTATCTCCTCAGATCACCGTCCCAATCCGTTTTCGCTTCCAGCTCGGCGTCCAAAGCACACTCCGGCTTGACGCATCGCTGGCTCGCGGCGCAGATCTACACAGTCACAAATACCGCCGTCCCTTTCTCGCTCAACGACGGCGCGCTATGGGCGGGCCGCGGGGTCAGTGCCCGCGTCACCGGCGGGCTCGTGGCTACGTCGGGCCGCTTCCGCGCAGTCGTAGCGCCCGAGCTGTGGATTGCCAGCAACGCTCGCTTCGACTTCAATCGCGATCGCACAAAGTTCTTCACGCCCTCTCCGCCGGAAGCGCGCTATGGTGACGGCTTCGCCAACCCGTGGTACGCGCAGCCGTATTCGGCCGACGTTCCCTGGCGTTATGGCAGCAGCGGGATCGGGCGCTTGGTACCCGGTCAATCGGGCGTTTGGTACGACTCGGGCCCTATCGCATTCGGCGCGACCACCGAGAACATTTGGTGGGGACCGGGCATCCGAAACGCCATAGTCATGAGCGATAACGCTGCCGGGGTTCCGCGGCTGGAGTTGAAGACCTCGCGCCCGTGGCGCACGCGTGCCGGCAACTTCGAGGCTCGGTGGTTCGTCGGTGCGCTGTCGGAGTCGCAGTACTTTGACACGATAAGCGCCAATGACGTCCGCTCCCTTGCTGCGGCCGCCGTAACCTGGCGGCCGGCGTTCCAGCCCAGCCTCACTTTGGGCGTGACTCGCGCGGTGTACGCGACAGCGAGCGGCTACGGAGCGGTGCCGTTTCGGTGGCTGGACGTGTTCGCAAACACCGGTCATCCCGCCGATCGAGCCGCCTCCGACTCCTCGCTTTATCCGGGTGGTCGGGACCAACTCCTGTCGCTGTTCGGGCGGTGGCTTTTTCCGAGCGACGGCTTTGAGGTATACACTGAGTGGGCGCGCCAGGAACTTCCAAAATCGCTGCACGACTTCATCATCTCGCCCAGCCAATCCCATGGCTACACGCTCGGGCTTCAGTACCGCAAGCCGGCGCCAGTCAGTATCGCCACGTTCCGCCTCCAGGCTGAGATAACGACGCTGGAGCAGAGCCCGACGTTCAAGAACCGTCCCGTCGGCGTGTTCTATACTAGTAGGCGGGTGATTCAAGGGTACACGCAGCTGGGACAACCGATTGGTGCGGCGATCGGGCCGGGTGCATCCAGCCAGTGGCTCGCACTGGATCGGGTCGGGCCGCGCGGCGCCGTCGGCGTCACGCTCAATCGCATCCGGTGGAACGAGGACGTGCGCAGTACCTACAACTACCCCGGCTACGTGGGCTACTGTAACCATGACGTGTCGATCATGCCCGGTGTTCGTGCTGGCCGGACGCTCGCCGGAGGTTACCTTTCCGGTGAAGTGGTCGCGGGTACCCGTTACAACGAATTCTTCCAGAACCAATCTGGCTGCCCTACAGGCGGTCCTTCCAAGGTGGACGTGCACAACACCTCTGTCTCGCTCTCCTTTACGCCGTTCGCGCTGTGAGCGCAGTGTTGCCGGAATCGTGTCCACTGGCAGATTGGTCATTTCACGTTTCGGGCACGGCGACCCGGTCGCGCTGTAGGCTTACCTCAGTCCGGGCGTATGAAGTCTGATTCGTCAGTCACTCCCGAACAACGGCTCCGGTTGTATTCTCTGCCGAAGACGATTCCTGGACGGCGCGGTCTAGGCGCAACCGCCGAATGGCCCACCCGTGTGCTGAGACAGCGGCGCCCCGTCGCGGTCCGCAGGCACGCCGTCCGGCTGATAAAGCGGCTCCTGGTTCTCACCGCTGCCGACATCAGTGCCGTCTTTATCATCCAGGCAATATTCTGGGAGGTCGCGCGCGGTGGCGCTCTGGTCGCGGTCGAGGGAGTTCCGACCCCGTTCGGTCCCGCGCCAGCAGCGGTCTTGTTAGCCAGCCTGCTCGTGACGGGCAACTACTCACGCGGCGTTCGCCTGTACCAGGCAGCCAGGCTGGCAGCGGCTGCGGCAGTCGCGTCAGCGGTGTTCCTTTGGCCACTCCTCGCCGTTCACGGACCCGCGGTAGCGGTGCCCATCTTCCTCTTCGTCGCCGCTGTACTGTGGCTGATCCTTGCGGTTGAGCGGCAGGCGACGGACTGGTTCCTGCGGGTCGTCTGGCCGGGACCGCGCGGAGCCACGCCAGCGATCGTCGTCGAGCGGGCACAGGCCGAGCACTGGAATTTCGACCAGATAACGACTGAGCTGGGTGGGGATTATAGACCGATCGCGACGCTGACACTCGCCAGGCAGGGTAGGGAGCAGGAAGCACTGAATCGGCTCGCTCAGGCCATTGCGTCTGTCGGAGCTGAGGCGGTGATCGTCGCCTCGCAACTGCCGGATGATCAGGTGCGTGAGGTTCTGGACATCAGTCTATCGGCCGGCTGTGAGTTTCTGTATCCGGCGCGCTCGGTCCAGATCGCCGGCCGGCGCCCGCTGCTCGTGTGGCATCGGGACGAGCCGTTTTTCGAGCTTGGCGCGCCTTTGCTCAAGGCGCAGGCGCTGGTCCTCAAACGTGCGGTCGACTTCACTGGAGCGCTGCTCGCGATCGTCCTACTCGCGCCGGTGATGCTGCTTGTATCGGTGCTGATCAAGCTTGATTCCCGAGGACCGGCCTTCTTTTGGCAGGACAGGGCCGGCCTCGGTGGCAAGCGCTTTCGCATGCTCAAGTTTCGGACAATGCGCGTCGGCGCGGATGTGGAGAAGGAACAGCTTGCACACCTCAACCGCACCGGGGATCCGAGGCTCTTCAAAATCCCGGACGATCCGCGTCTGACCCGTCTGGGTGCGTGGCTACGTCGCTGGAGCATCGACGAGCTACCACAGTGCTGGAACGTTCTTGTGGGGGATATGTCGCTTGTGGGACCGCGCCCCTTCTTCGAGGCCGATCTGCACTCATACGAGGATCACCACTTTCGGCGGCTGGACGCAAAGCCTGGTATAACCGGTCTGTGGCAGGTGAACGGGCGGAGCGACGTGGTGGACTTTGAGGAGGTGGTGCGGTACGACCGTGAGTACATCGAGCACTGGTCACTGGCACTCGATCTGAAGATCATGCTCGAGACCATACCCGTCCTCTTCAGCCGAAGCGGCGCGTACTAGCGCTCCGCTAGACGGCAGTGGCGCAGAACTGGGTCGCAACGGGGCGGAAGCGGCTGCTACTGGGTGCGATCGACGCACTGGTGTGGCCCCTCGACGCGATGACACGCCTCGTGTGGCATCGCTCGGCTGATGTCGAGCGTGACCCGCGCAAGATATTAGTGCTGGAGTTCTGGCGGCTTGGCGATGCCGTGCTCGCCGAGCCTTTTCTGCGCGTGCTGAGAGAGCGTTTCCCGGCCGCGGAAATCTCGCTACTGTGCAGGGAAGCAACGCGTACGCTGTTGCAGCCGTCGGGTGTCATCGACCGGTTTATAGTCGCCGACATTCCCTGGACCGCGTCGGAGCACAAGTACGCTCTGCACCGATACCGCGACACGGGGTTTTCAACGCTGCTGCGGCAGCTTCGGGCCGAGCGATTTGATGTGACCATCGATGCGCGGATCGACTTGCGGTCGAACCTGCTCACGCGTTTCACTGGCGCGCGGCGCCGGATCGGCTTCGATGCGCCTGGAGGAAGATCGCTTCTCACGGACCGCGTCCCCGCGCCCGTCGCGTCGTCACACAAGGTGGAGGACTGGCTCGCGATGCTGACGCCGTTAGGCGGCCGCTCCGAGTCCTCCAGTTCCGGAATCGTTCCCAAGCTCGCTTCCAAGCTCGCTCCGAAGCTCGTCACCACGCCGGAAGCACATGCGCGTGCTGAGCGTTTCTTTTCCGAGGCTGGGATCGGTCCTGATAGACTTGTCGTCGCCATTCACCCATCCGCGTGGAGTCCGGTCAGGCGATGGCCGCTCGCGCGATTCGCGGCCGTGGTGCAGGCGCTGACGGCCCGCGACGACGTGCAGGTGCTGTTGGTTAACGACCCGGACGGATACGCCGCGGAACTGGGACAGATTTCTGGAGTCGTCGTCACGCGCCCGTCGCTCGAAGATCTTGTCGCGCAGCTTGCGCGCTGTCAGCTGTTCGTCGGAAATGACAGCGGCCCCGCGCACATCGCCGCCGCGGTCGGCGTGCCAACAGTCACAATTTTCGGTCCGCAGGTCTCGCTCTGGTACCGGCCGTACGGTGACAATCACCGTGTCGTGCAGATCGACGACGTACCGTGCCGCGCCTGTTTTGACCGATGCACCCAGGCGGAGAACTTCTGCATCACGGGTATTTCAGTGTCGCGAGTGTTAGTTGAGATCGAGGCCGCCATCCAGTCGCTGTCCGAGCGCGGTGGCGTATCCAGTGCTGAACGCGATTCGGGCGCCGTTGACTTGATGCCAGCCGCGGGCGAAATTCCGGGATGAAAGTATTCGTCTCGGGCGCTGCTGGCTTCCTCGGAAGTCACATGGCTGAAGCCTTTGTGCAACGCGGAGCGCACGTTGTCGGGTGTGATAACCTGATCGGTGGCGAGCTCTCGAATCTTCCGGAAGGGATCGAATTCGAAACTGCCGACTGCTGCGACGTTGCCGCGATGAAGCGCCTGACGAAAGGATGCGATCTGGTGTATCACTGCGCGGCGATAGCCACCGAGGGCTTGAGCGTTTTTTCCCCCGCAATCATCGCTCAGCATGTCTTTCAGAACACCGCTGCGCTACTTGCCGCGACGGCGAGCAACGACGTTGGGCGATTCGTGAACTGCTCCAGCATGGCGCGTTACGGCGACGCCGAAGCGCCGTTCACCGAAGAGACGCGTCCGCAGCCGGTGGACCCGTACGGGATCGCGAAATACGCGGCTGAGCTGCTGGTGAAAAACGTTGCGGAGACACACGGGTTTGAATACGTGATCGCTGTCCCGCATAACATCATCGGGCCGAAACAGAAGTACGACGACCCGTACCGCAACGTCGCGAGCATCATGATAAACAGGATGCTCCAGGGCAAGCAGCCCATCATCTACGGCGACGGCGGCCAAAAGCGTTGCTTCTCCTTCGTGCAGGACTGCGTCGATCCGCTGCTGAAGATGGGCTCTCAGTCCAATGTCGCGGGGCAGGTGATTAACATCGGACCGGATGAGGAATACACGTCAATCCTGGAGCTCGCGCGCACGATCAGTGAACTTATGAACTTCGATCTCGACCCGATCTTCGTCGCCGACCGTCCCCGCGAAGTGCGCTACGCTACCTGTTCGGCCGACAAGGCTCGTGAGCTGCTCGACTACGAAACCAAGGTTCCGTTGCGCGAGGGTCTCCAGAGCATTATCCACTGGATCCAGGCGAACGGTACCAAGCCCTTCCAGTACCACCTTCCGATCGAGATCGATTCGCCGATCGTCCCGGATACGTGGAAGAACCGGATGATGTGACGATGGCGCGACCGTGTCTGACTCGCAAAAGCGCTTGCCATTTTCCTTGCCGGCCGACCAGGCCGTTGCCCCTGCCCCCGATACCAACACGATGACCGATTCGCGACAGCGACGAGCGGCGCGTTTCGCCGGCGTTTATTGGCGTGCCGCGGTCGGGTCTGCGTACGCGCTGACTGCGGGCGTGGGGGGGCGGCGCCAACACCGACGCTCGGACCCACACCCGCCTCACCCCCCCTC
>JBPCNJ010000275.1:0-3061 GCA_051001375.1 Gemmatimonadaceae bacterium | reverse complement strand
GTACTGTGCTTGGGACAGATACTTCTTCGCAGCGCGGCGAAGTGTTGCGCCGTCGAGTCCGGCCATCACTTGCTCCACCTTCAGGATGTCGGCGGGATCCTCGCCGCGACGTACGTACGCTGCGAGCGCGCTAAGCCAGTAGCCGTTCTCGCGGACCTGCGTCTCGTGCTCGCGGCGCCCTGATTCCTTGACTTTCTCCACGTACGCCGGCGCCGGATCGTTCGCCTTGAGCGAGTCGATGACGGTGAAGACCGTGTGCGCCAGTGAATCGACGCGCTCGGGTGCGGCGCCGAAGCTGACAGCCACAGTGTATTCAGGGATGGGAATATTGGACGCGTCCGCGCCAACGCTCACGCCATACGTGCCGCCTTGCTCGATACGCAGGAGATCAGTCAGCCTGAGCTCGAGATAATCACTCAGCGCGTTGAGCTCGAACCGGTCGTTCTGCGTGGTACCACCACTCCCATGGAAGATGATCGACGTGCGCGCCTTCGGCTCGCTCCCGGCATGCACCTCGCGCGTCACGGCGCCCGGCATCACTCGAACCCCGAAGTCACGCCACGCTGGCGCGTGTCCGCTCGCTGGAAGGCTGCCAAGCCACCGCTCCACCATCGGACGAAGTGAGTCCAAGGTCACGTTTCCAACAAACACAAAAGTCATCCCCGTCGCGTCCGCGAAACGTGATCGGTAGAAGTCATACGATCGCGCGAAGTCCGCGGAGTCAAGTCGTGCAACCGTGATCGGCGCTTCGCGCGGTGAGTGGCCGGTCAGGAGCGCCTGGAGCGTGTCGCCGAATGCAGTCTCTGGAGTCTTGGCCCGGTTCTCGATCAGCGGCTTGATGCGCGTCCGGAATGCATCGAACGCAACACTGTCACGGCGCGGCGCCGTAGCGTACAGATACACAAGTTCGAGCATCGTGTTAAGGTCGCGCGGCGATGCTGAGCCGCTAAACCCTTCGCTGTATTCGGAGACGGTGGGAAACACACCGACGGCCTTGCCGGCCAGGGTCTTGGCTAGTGTCGCGGGAGTGAACGTTCCCACTCCGGTCGCGGATGGAACCAACGACGCCACGGACACCGCGCGAAACTGTGCGTCAGGCGCGAGCGACAGTCCGCCGGGCTGGTACGCCGACATTATCACCTGATCAGCTCTGAAGTCGGTTGGCTTCACCAGTACGCGAACGCCGTTGGAAAGCGTCCACTCGGTGACACCGATGGTCGGCAGTGTTCGGGTCGCGACGACCTTGCCGCCCGCAGGCACCACCGGCACGAGCGATGCGCTCCCCACAGAGTCGACGTACGCCACGATCTGCGCGTTGGTCCCTGCCACAGCCGCACTCTTCAACTCGGCTACCGTTGGTACCGGGACGCCAGCCTTGTCCGGCGCCGATGCAACGAACACACGCCCGATAGGCGCGAGACGATCCGTCGCCGCGCGATTGACCTCGTCCGTCGTGATCGTCGGAAGCATTCGCTGCACCAGCGCCAGCTCAGCGGCCGGCGTCATCACCGGCGTGCTATCTGCCGCCGCTTCGACGAGGTTGGATGCCCAGACCGCGCTTGGAGTTTTCTCGGACTCCGCCGCGCTCTGCTCCAACTGTCGCAACACGTTGCGGCGCACGCGGTCCGTCTCGCTGGGCGTGAAGCCGAATCGGCGCACGCGCTCCAGCTCGCTCATGACCGCGCTCAGTCCCTTGGTGATTCCACCTTCGGGGACCAGCGCGAACGCGGTGTACAGATCTACCTCGCCGACCGACTCCGACGAACCGACCGATGCGCCCACATACGGAGCGTTGGGCCGCCGCGCAATCTCACTCAGCCGCGCGTCCAGCATCGCATCGGCGAGTTGATGCACAAGGTCGACTCTGAAATCGGCCTCGGTTCGTGTGTGCTGCGCAGGACGTTTGAAGTACACGCCGCCGCTCGAGTTGGTGAGTTCCTTGTCCGTTACAACAACACCGAGCGCGGTATCATTTACCGGAACGGTGAAGGAAGGGCGCGGTACTTCGTTGGCTGGATTGGGAAGTCTGGCAAAGTGGTCACGGATTGTCTGCACGACCTTGGCCGGATCGAAGTCGCCGACAGCGACGACGGTCATGAGATCGGGGCGGTACCACGTGTTGTAAAATCGGCGAACGTCTTCGGGCCGGAAATTATCCAGCACACTCTTCTTGCCGATCGGCAGTCGTTCGGCGTAGCGTGAGCCAGCGAAGAGCACCGGGAACTCCTTGTCCTGCACGCGGGCTCCCGCGCCGCGCGAGAGACGCCATTCCTCGATCACGACCGGCCGCTCCTTTTCCATCGCGGTGGAATCGAGCGTCGCGAGGTGAGCCCAATCCTCCAGAATCTGGAAGCCGTTGCCGAATACCTTTGCGCTATCGGTGGGCACGGTGAGCATGTACACCGTGCGATCGAATCCCGTGTACGCATTGAGGTCGGGTCCGAAGCGCAGGCCCACCGACTCGAGGTAATCCACAAGCTGCTGCCGCTCAAAGTGCTCTGTGCCGCGGAACATCATGTGTTCCACGAAATGCGCGAGCCCCTGTTGCCGATCGTCCTCCAGCACCGATCCCGCGTTCACTATCAATCGAAGTTCAGCGCGCGCGTGCGGTTCGTGATTGGCTCGCACGTAGTACCGGAGCCCATTTGCAAACCGCCCCGTCTGCACAGCCGCATCAAACGGGAGCGGCGCAGACGAGGCGGAAGATGAGGCGGACGACCGGACTGCTTGAGAACCCTGCGCGTGAGCGGTCGTGTGGACAGTCAGAACACAGGCAATCGCTAGGGCCGAACGAACTTTGATCGACTTCATTGGTGTGGGTCGAGGGTTAGATCAGGGACGTCGCGTCCCACACCGGTAAATCTTAGGGGTTGATCGGAAACGGCGCGTTGCGGATGACCTCGCCGACACCTCTCCAACCGCCGCGCGGCTCCTGCTGGCGTGTCGGGGCCGGAGTGGGTCTGCGCTGAGGAGCCGGCTCTGCCGCCGCGATTGGCGCGGGATCGGGCGCGGCCACTGGCTCCGGTGCCCGCACTACAGCTACGGGTGCAGCGACCGGTGC
>JBPCNJ010000274.1:0-3099 GCA_051001375.1 Gemmatimonadaceae bacterium | reverse complement strand
TCTCCTCCGCGCTCGCCGTGGGAGATTTTTGTGGAAACAAGAAGCGTTCTGTGGGGAACCTTCCCCGCGGCGCGCACGATCCACCCGTCAGCCGTTTCTTGCTGCACTTATTGCTGCACTTATTGCTGCACTGGCCGCGCGGCTAAAATGTGAGACCGACGGATGCGAGGAACTCGAGGTTGTTCGACGTACGGGTGTTGCCACTCGTGCCATCTTGATCGCCGAAGACGAGCGCGTCACGAAAGTCCGCACGCCCCTGAACGTGATTGAGCAGCGGGATACGCAACCCCACCCCAGGCGTGAACGCAAACTTGTTCACCGTGCCCGGCATCGCGCCGACAGCATTACCTGTTGTTGTACGAGTCCGAAGCACACCACCGCCCAAAGAGACGAACGGATCCAGAATCAGACCGTAAGGCACATTGGTCGCATGCACATCCAGCTCGGCGCCGTAATGCACGACGCTGACGCCGTCGCCGGGTGGAGAGTACACGCTGAAGAGGGCGAGCGCCGTCTTTCCGATCAGGTTGCTCGATGGCCCCGAGAAGGGCGCAAGATTGATCCACAACCGCCCTCCGTAACCGTTGAGCGACTTTTTATCGAGCCCCGATCCGAAATCGCGGCTCAGTCGCGAGTAGACCGGTTCAATGGCGATGAACTGTCTCTGCGGCCCGAGCGCCTGTGCATGCGCGACATGCGAGACTGGGATCGCCGTCCAGAATGTAGCGGCCGCCAGTGCCGCTGCGTAAGATCTGAATTTCATAGTTGGTCTCCGACCGCCGGGGCGCATCAGCGAGTAACGAGGAAGGGCGCAACGATGTCGAGCACCTGGCTTTTTGTAAGCGTCTCATCGAATGCTTCGGTCATGCTGATGCCGCTGCCTGGCCGTGCCAGGATGAAGTGGAACGTCGTCGCCTCCCCGTTGTAAACCGGTTGCGTTTGCGGCGGTAGATTGCCGCGGCTGCTTCCGACGATCCACCCTTTCTGATCGCGCATGCGCCGCACCTCCGCGGCGTGTCTCGCCTCGACGGCGTGCACTCTGAGCGCGGTCTCCAGAATGTCCGGGCTATCGATGAGATAGGACGCCTGCCCCTTGTATGCGCGGACACCGGTATCCTCGAAGGCCTGCGATAGCGCCGCAAACGTCTGCGGGTTCGAGAAGACGTCGGCAAATGGCCCGTTACCGCGCCCCCTGCCGCCGGTGAAGTCAAACTCCGGCTTGGGAACCTGAAGTGAGCCAAGCACGCCCCGAAGCAGCGCCACGTGCGCGACCTCGTGCTTGCGAATCTGATCAAAGACATTGAACATGTCGCTCGGGATCAGATTCGGGGTTCCCACCCCACGGATATAGAACTCGGACTCCAGATACTCCAGCGTCAGCGCGAAGTTGAGTACGCCTGCCACCACACCTGGTAACGCACTGCCCTGTCCGTATACGTCACTCGCCACCGCACCCATTGCAATGGCGGCGGAGCCCATCATCATCCCAGCTTTGACCGCGGAGGACGTTGATGCACCCGCGCGCAGCTCTTCGTGACGCGCCTCCAGTCGCTTGGCGATCTCAGGATCATGCGCCTCGATGAGACGCTTTGGTTCGAAGTTGTTCATGCGGTCTCCCTCAGAGTCCGGTGACGCGCACTGGCGTCTTGAAGAATGGCTGCACGACCGCAAGTATTTCCGACGGCGGAAGTGCGCGGTCGAGTCCCTGTGCATCGATCACGTCATCGCCCGCGAACGAGCGGCTCATCGGATCGATGAGATCACGGATCGTCGCCGCGTGTCGTGCCTCCACCGAAACAATCTCCCCAGCGATCGTGAGGAACTCTGCCAACTTGATGCGCTTGCCGGCGCCGTTGTACGCCGCGACGCCAGTGTCCTCAAAGTTCTTGGCCGCGGCCAGCACGGTATCGCGTCGCGTGAAGTCGATCGAGCTCCAGTCGAACTCCGGTAGCTGGACGCGTAACACGCCGAGCGCGCGCTTGAAGAAACGTCGATGCTGAACCTCATGCGCTCCGATATCCCGCAGCACCTCAAACTCACCCGGACGCAGGTCGCGCGGCGGCGCCTTCACCACCCGCTCGTAGAACCCAGCCTCCAGTGCCTCGAGCGTGTAGGCGTAATTCAGCACGCCGAAATCGTCGCCGAAATCGAGCTTGCGTTTGCCGATCGCTCCGACGACGTGACAACCTGACAGCACCGTTGGTAGAGCAACAGCGGCGGCACCGATCGCCGTCGTCTTCAGAAAATCGCGGCGGCTAGGGGCGCCCATGACACTCAACAGACTCATGTGTATCTCACTTTCCACAGTACCTCCTCAGGATGATCCTGATGGTTCAAAATGCGGTGGTTACGATCCTGACCAGCGTCCCGGATTCATTTGCATTCGGCGCACGTGTCGCGATGTAGTTTTGGGAGTATCGTTCCGGTACGCCACGCCCTTGCAGTCGCTCACCCATCACGAGGTCCACGCATGACGACTACTCCCCCGACGTGGTTACAGAGGCTGTTGCAGACATTGTCGTCGCGACGCTTACCGTCCGCGCACCTCAGCGCGGCAACAGTTATCACAAGTCTGCTCGTCGCCGCGTGCTCGGCCGGGCACGCCGATGATCGAACGGCCAGTGCAGACAACGACATGCGCACTTCACTCGCTTCGGCTACATCGGCCAATGCCACCGCAACATCCGCGGTCGCGACTCCGGTTCGCGTGTACAAGGATCCGTCATGTGGCTGCTGCAACGCATGGGTCCAGCACATGCGCAGCGGGGGCTTCAATGTCACGACTGTCGACGAGCCAACCCAGAGCGCGATGGATTCAATCAAGCGCGCGCACGGTGTCACACAGAACACAGCGTCCTGCCACACCGCCGAGGTCGGGCATTACGTAATCGAGGGGCACGTCCCAGCCGATCTTGTGCAACGGCTCATCAAGGAGAGCCCCCCGAATGTAGTCGGACTGGCAGTGCCGGGAATGGTGACCGGCTCACCCGGGATGGAAGGCCCTGATCCCGAGCATTACACGGTCATTGCGATGATGCGCGACGGCTCAACGCGGCCGTACGCGCAGCGTTGAATCGGCACCGGCGCTTTATGCGTGAC
>JBPCNJ010000273.1:0-5625 GCA_051001375.1 Gemmatimonadaceae bacterium | reverse complement strand
CTTCTTCCTCGTCGTAGCGCGACTTCCGGCCGCGGCCACCGCTGTAGCCGCCGAGGTCGTCGTCGTCGTCTTCCGCGAAGCGGAACGTCTCTCGCACCTCGTCTCTGCTCGGCATTGCCGTCTCCTTGGTGTGAAGAATTTTGAGATATCTATTTGCGCGCGCTGCACGTGTTGTGCCTCGCACTGTCGTTGGCGCTACATCTAATGCAAATAGTGGTACAGAGAGCGGTGTAAGAAGTGGTGCAAAACTGGCGAGAGGGTAGCGAAATCAGTCTTCCGCAAACTCCACGTGCACGTCGCGCGTGATGATACCAGCTTTGACGCCGCGGTCAAGCAGTAGCTTCACCGCTTCGCGTCCGCGCGGACCGTAATCCAGCGTCCAATCGTTCACGTACATCCCTACAAACTCATCCGCCTTGGCGCGATCAAGGCCGCGCGCGTAGCTCATTGAATGGTCCAGCGCCGCCTCGCGGTGATCCAACCCGTAAGCGATGCTCTCGCGCAGATGCCTGGACACCTTTTTCGTCAGCTCGGGCCCCAGATCCTTGCGGACGATGTTGCCACCCAACGGAAGCGGCAGGCCGGTCTCCCCGAACCACCACTCGCCCATATCGGCGATCAGGTGTAGCCCGTTGTCGCCGTACGTGAGCTGCCCTTCGTGGATAAGCAACCCGGCATCCACGTCGCCCGACATCACGCGATCTTCGATCTCATCGAACGGCGTCTCCACCGGAATGAAATCCGGCTGATATAGCCTTAGCGCCAGGTAGGCAGAGGTGAGCGGTCCCGGGATGGCGACCCGCTTTCCCCGTACTTCCGCCTTCGTCATTGGCGTTCGCGCCACCAGCTTGGGACCGTAACCGTCGCCCATCGACGCGCCGTGAGGCAGCAGCGCGTACGCGTCAGATAGATACGCATATGCATGAATCGACACCGCCGTCACTTCCAGCTCGGCACGCCGCGCGCGCTGGTTCAGCGATTCAATATCCTGCAGCTCGTGGACATAGCTGATTCCGTCAGTATCGATTTTGCCTGAGGCGAGCGCGTAAAACATGAACGCGTCGTCCGAGTCGGGCGAGTGGGCGAGATGAATGGTCGTCATGTGGTGGTTGGGCGTTAACGCCTGCGGCTAAACGCCGGCGTCGATTTCGCGCCGGTGCCGCTGGTATTCCGGAAGACTCTTGGCCAGCTCCCCCCGCTTGACCTTGAGGAAGCGGGACGAATACTCGGTCTGCGCTGGTGTGTTTCCCGATTCCTTGGCAACGTGGGCCGCAAGCAGCAGCCCGAGCAGATGATCCGGATGCTGCTGCAGGATCGTATCGGCCTGGGCCTTCGCCATCGGCAGCGCTCCAGCGACTTCCGCGATGCGCCCCACATCGTAGCGCTGATCGGCGTCCAGCGGACGGCCCTGACTCTGCTCCACCATCTGGTACGCCTGGACCGCCATCGGCGCAAAGAACTGCACCGAGTCGGACTTCCCCTGATCATTTAGTAGCATTATGCGATTAAACAGCCGATCAGCCAGTTCTGACGGCGACATCTTGGAGATGTCGGGCGCGCGTACCGAGCCCCCCGCTGCTGCGGCGAACGGCGCCGCCATCGGGTCTCCCGCGCTACCGTTAGCCACGCTGCCTCCATTGTCCACCACCGGATTAGGTAGCGCATTGGACGGCGCGTCTACGGCACTCCCGGTTCGGGCATTGAACCCCTTTCCGGCGAGCATCGCGAACAGCGCAAGGAAGGCGATACCGGCCACGGCCCATGGAAGCGTCGAGGCCAATCCGGTACCCCTTGAGGTACCGCTGGCCCGCGACGGCGCCGAGCCGGTGCCCGCCGCTACACCGCATCGGTGGCAGAACTTGGAGCCCGGCGTGAGATGCTCGCCGCAACCGGAGCAGGGAGCACCATTGAGCGGCGCGCCGCACTCGGTGCAGAACCGGCCAGTGCCGATGGTGGAGCACCGCGGGCAGGTCATGGGCTCGAGTATGGGCTCGGGCGTGGGCGCGGAGTAGGAAGGAGACGACATTGTGCCGTAAATCTAGGCGGCGGGGTGACAAATGGGGCACTCAGAAGTTGCTGCATGCACTGCGTTCTTCAATGTCCGACCCGCTGTTGCTCGCGGTTTAATCGGTGCCCGTGAACGAGCGACAGTACCTCTCCCGCACCCGTCGGCACGCCCGTTGCCATCGTAACACCCCTAAACAACCCACCTAACCAACCCACTCAGCAGGAGGCCCATCAATGCCGTCAGCCCAGGACATCATGACCGCCGATCCGGCCTGCGTCACGCCGGATACCCCCATCAGCGAAGCCGCTCTGATGATGAAGAATCAGAATGTGGGCATGCTTCCAGTCGTAGAGACTGAAGGCTCGGATAAGCTCGTCGGCGTCATCACCGATCGCGACATAACCATTCGACACGTTGCCGAGGGTCACGGAAGCGCAGACGATCCCGTTCGCGAAGCGATGACGAGCAACGTTACCACGTGCAAGCCCGGCGACGACATCCAGGACGTGATGAAAACGATGGCAGATGAGCAGGTGCGGCGCATCCCGATCGTTGATGATCGCGGCGCGCTCGTCGGCGTGGTGTCGCAGGCCGACATAGCGCTCGAAGCCAAGGGTGCAGCCACGGGCACAACTGTCGAAAAGATCTCCGAGCCCTACGGCAAGCACGCTGACTGATCGGCGGCGAGTAAGGCGCGGCTTCAGCCGCCCCTACTCCTCGTCCTCCTTCCGCGCCGGCGGGGCGCCGCCCCATGCACGCACTATCGCGTCACCCATCCGCGCCATCGTCAGCTGCGGCTCGGTGTCGAGTACCCAGCGTATGTCCTGGTTCTGCTTGGTCAGGACGCACGCAACCACTCGGGTACGCAGGTAGAAGAGCGAGCACTCTGTGCGTACAGAATCCGTCGCGCCGGTCTTGTGCGCCGCACGCACGCCGTTCAGATATCGCTGCAGTAGCGTCTGATCCTCGTTGTGCTCCAGGATATACAGCATGGCCGAGTCTGCCTGCGGATTCACGGCCTTGCCGCGCGCCATCAACTCGAACAGATGCGCCATCTCGTTTGGCGTGGTGACACCGAGCCCGTACTTGATGGAGCTGTCCACCGCCACGCTCGCGCTCCGGCGGAAAACCTTGGAATGCACTTTGGTATGGTGCAGGCCGAGTGAGTCCATCTTATCCCACACTCGGCGAATAATGATCTTGTCGAGCAGCAGGTTGGTGGCACTGTTGTCGCTCAGCGTCGACATGAGCCACGCGGCATCATGCACCGTGAGAATGGCGCCATTGTGTAAATATTGCACGATCCCCGAGCCCGGAACTTGATCGATCTTGAGCACCGTGATCGGATCGTCCAGCGATAGCTCGCCGCGCGCGACCAGGTCATACACCGTCGTCAGGATCGCGACCTTGATCAGTGACGCCGTGGGGAACGTCTCATCGCCGCGGAGCGCCAGATGATCGCCGGTGTCCAGGTCGAGGATGCTGTACCCAACCGTGCCATGGTACCCGGCCGTGATGGAGTCCAGCGCGTGACGCAGCGCCGCGGTATCCGCACGGACCGGCGCCGGGGCAGGGCGGCTCGCCGCCTTCGCCCGCTGCGCGCTGGCGGTACTCACGACAGCCACAGGGAGCATCGGAGACAGAAGGAGCAGCAAGCGCGACAACAGTCGCCGTGCTCTATGCGCTGAGTTCATGCTGAGTTCATATCGTAGGTCATGTGAGTCTTGGGCCGGCGCCGTGAACCGCGTGGCGTGAACCGCGTGGCGTGAACACAAATCTGCGCCGCCTCACGAGTCACCGCCATGCGCAAGACCCACGGCTACTCGCGGAACCGGCAATTATGCTCAGTCCTGCGCACCGGATTGGGCACGTCCGTTGCCCACCCAAGCCGTCCAACCCGGAGATTAACATGACCGCAACCATGCACGATGCATCCACGGATGCGACAATCCCGCACCCGTCTACCGATCACGGTCGCCCCGAGGGTAAGCGAATCCAGGTGCCGCCGCGTGGCACAATCAAGCGAGCCATCACCATCATGTGCCCGCGTGATCAGGTGATGCAGGCGTGGCGCAATACCGAGTTCCCCCAGAACGCCGACTTCAGCGACGCACCGGGCGACCGCGGCACTGTCATTACCGTTGTCATCCCCAACGCCGCGCCTAAGACAGCACTGGGCTCGGCGTTCGAGTCACTCATGCGTGACAATCCCGCCGACGCGGTCGAGAAGGCTCTGCGACACTTCAAGGAATTGACCGAGACCGGCGAGATACCATCCACCGATGGCCAGCCGTCAGGAAAGCGATAATGAGGGCCGTCTGTTGGCAGGGCAAGGAGAAGATGGGCGTCGAGACTGTCCCGGATCCGTCCATCATCAATCCGCACGACTGCATCGTGAAGATCACGTCCACCGCGATCTGCGGCTCTGATCTGCATCTGTACAGGGGGCATTTCCCCACGATGGAGCAGGGCGATATCATGGGCCACGAGTTCATGGGTGAGGTGGTGGAGGTCGGCCGCGACGTTCACAAGACCAAGGTCGGCGACCGGGTGGTCGTGCCGTTCACGATTTCGTGCGGTAAGTGCTGGTACTGTCAGCACGGGGCTTACGCCGCGTGCCCCAATACCAACCCGAACAACGAAATGGTCATAAAGATCGCTGGCTTCCCGGCAGCGGGCGTGTATGGCTACTCGCACATGCTGGGCGGCTACGCTGGCGGTCAGGCAGAGTACGCACGCGTGCCGTTCGCGGACGTTGGACCGATCAAGATCGAGGATGATGGACTCACCGATGACCAGGTTCTCTTTCTGTCCGATATTCTTCCGACCGCGTACGAATCAGTCGAGCGCGCGGGCGTGGGCCCTGGCGACACGGTGGCCATCTGGGGCGCCGGACCGGTGGGTCAGCTCGCCATTCGTTGCGCTCACATGCTAGGCGCGGACCGCGTGATCGTGATCGACCGGCCCGACGCGCGACTCGAGATGGCGCAGCGCGCCGGCGCCGATGTGATCAACTTCGACGAGGCCGATGACATCGTCGAGATCCTCAAGGACATCACCGGCGGCGAAGGTCCCAACAAGTGCATCGATGCCGTCGGTCTGGACGCGCACGGCACCAACATTGAAGGCAAGCTCGACACCGCCAAGCAGGCCGTGAAGCTGGAGATGGACAACGCTACCGTCGTGCGCCAGGCAATTCAGGCGTGCGGCACCGCCGGTACTGTCTCGCTCATCGGTGTTTACGCTGGCTTCGTGGACAAGTTTCCGCTCGGGACGTTGTTCACCAAGGGACTCACCATCAAGAGCGGCCAGTGCAACGTACAGAAGTACCTTAGCCCCCTGCTGGAGCGCATCTCCGCCGGTGACCTGCATCCGGAGGAGATCATCACTAACCGCGTCAAACTGGAAGAGGCGCCCAAGATGTACGACATCTTCAATGCGCGCACCGACGGCTGCGTCAAGGTCGTGATGTCGCCGTGACTATCATGTAGTCACGTGTTGTGACTCTGTAGTTTGGAACGCAAAAGCGTCGGCGGCAGGAGGTTTGTGCCGCCAACGCTTTGCTTTATTCGATTGCCGCTCCGACTCTACTTCGACTCTACTTCGAAGCTGGTTTC
>JBPCNJ010000272.1:0-2937 GCA_051001375.1 Gemmatimonadaceae bacterium | reverse complement strand
ACGTACAAAAAGTTGCCGCTCCCGCATGCGGGATCCAGGAATGACAGTCCGCGCATCCATTCGTGGAAGTCACGCAGCTGCTTGATCGCCGCGGTCTGGTCCTTTTTCTTCTTTGTTTCTTCCAGCTGTAACCCTGCTGCCTGCACCGCGGTCCAGCGCTCGCGAATCGGCTCGACAACTGTCGGTTCGACCAACCGCTCGATGTACGCGCGCGGTGTGTACTCGGCGCCGAGCCGGTGACGCTCCTCGGGATCGAGAGAGCGCACGAGCAGCGTGCCGAAGATGGAAGGCTCTACTCGCGACCAATCGTGTTTGGCGGCGCCGATGAGAAGATCCACATCGCGCGCGTGGAGTGGCAGCGCTTCGACTGTCTGAAAAAGTGACCGTTGAAGCGGTGCAGCATTTCGGCGCCGAACATTCCGCCGCTGTCCATCGTCTGCCAAAGCAACGTGAGTGCGATAGAAAGACGTTGGTGATCGCCGGACTTGCGTGCCGTTTCGACAGTGCGGCGAAAGAGATTCTCGTGAAGCAACCCGACGTCTTCGGCGAAGCACGAGAAGACGCAGCGCATGAGAAAGCGCGCGACTCGCTCCGTGTCCATGCCGCGTGATTCGAGCTCGGCGGCCAATTCCGCCAGGCCCGCTGCGATGTCTCTGGTCACAAGCTGAGCCTTTCCGCGGGGATCGCGAACGGACGGATCGACGAAGATGTCGTCCAGCAGCGCAATGTCTTCCGGACGCTCGTGCAGTGTGCCGAGCGCGATGCGGCGACCGGCGGCGAAATCGGCGATTCTCGATCGCAGAAGCATCGCGAATAGAGGTCGATTGTGGACCTTGCCGCCCCGGGCCCGGCCGAGCATGTCTGATGGATAGCAATGAGGCGAGCGCGATCGACGCTTATAGTCGCCGCGAAAGTTAACTCTCCTTAGCGTGTTCCTGACGGGGGCCATGAACTGACCGCCGGTGCGTCGTTTCGGATCGAGGATAGCATGGCAGATGACCACAAACCTACGGAACCGGCGTCAACTCATCTGAGCGGTCTGCGCCAGAGTTCCGTTAAAACCTCCGGGGTCACGCTCCGGCCGTGACCCTAGCACGATACGTCGCTAGAAGAGCCCCACCTTTCCTTTCACTGACGCAATGAGCTTGGCTGGATCGTATCCCACGCCCTGCTTGAATACCATCTCAACGTTGAGAATGTCTGAGATGTTCGTTGCTGGATCGCCGTGGATCACCACCAGGTCGGCCTGCTTCCCCACGGCGATCGACCCAATCCGGCTGGCCTTCCCCAGATACGTGGCGCCGTTGAGGGTGCATATCTTGATTGCCTCCAGCGGCGTGAACCCGCTCCCCACCAACAGCTCGACCTCGCGCTGGTCGGAGTAGCCGGGAATAACACCCCCACCGCCCGTCGGATCGGTGCCGGCCAGAAGCAGCCCGCCCGCGCGCACAAACTGCAGCTCCATGGCGCGGTCCCTGGCAAAGAGTGCCGGGTAGATCGAATGCGTGTTGCGCTGCGTGGCCGCGTAGCGTTGCTCGAACTGCTGCTTGAGAATCGGATCCAGAACGTCCAGCCCTGGCGGCATGGGCTGCCCCGGTGTAAACGTCTCGAATACCGGAAGCGTGGACGTCAGTGCGACATGATGCGCGATCAGGTCGTCCACGAGCGACTTGAACGCCGCGCTCTTCGGGTCCACCTGCGCGATCGTTGCCATCCCTACGGCCTGGCCGGGACATACATCGGGCTTCTTGACGGGCACGAAGTCGGTGGAGACAAAGAACCCGTGCTCGAGGTTGTCGATCCCGAGCGCCGAGGCCTCGCGATAGGTGACCGAGCAGAGATGCCCGGTAATCTTGAGCCCGCGCTTGTGCGCCTCCTGAACGGCCGCGCCCAGCTCGGCGCGCGTGATGTTCATGTAGGCCTTGAATGACGTGGCGCCCGCGTCCGCCCAGAAGTCGACCATACGGCGCGCGTCGGCCGCATCCTTGAGCTCGTACATTTGCCCGAGCGCGAGCCCGGGTCCTTGCAGATACGGCGCACTCGCGTCGATCCACGGTCCGGGTTTCTCGCCCTGCCGTATTGCGCGCGCAATGTTGATCTCGCCGTAGCCGTTCGTATTCCCCGCGGTACGCATGGATGTCACACCGCCCGCGAGATAAAGTCGAGTGAAACTCTCGGACAGATTCCCGTACACGCCCGGGCCGGTGGGATAGTACAGATGCTCGTGCATCATCACGAGTCCCGGAATCACGGACTTGCCGGTGAGATCCAGCACCTGTGCTCCCGGCGGAACAGGCACGGCGGCCACAGCGCCCATCGCCGCGATATTGCCGTCGCGCACGATCAGCGTCTGGTTCTCGCGCGCTGGCGCGCCGGTCCCATCAATTATGCGAACGTGCGTTAGCGCGACGGTCGACGTATCGACCACCACGTACTGGCGCACGTTTGGGGAGAGCACTGGACGCTGCGCCAGGACAGGGGCGGCGGCGATAAACGGCGCGGCTAACGCTGCAGATCGCGCCGTGCGGACGAGCCGGGAAAATCTCAGAGTTTGCATGGGGAGACGTTACTGCGACAGGGTGCCCGCGTCTATGGGGCGGCACGGGCCTCCCTCCCTAACCATTCCGCCACGACAGTCGCCAGGTCCCGGCCTTCCGCCCTCCACTCCTCGATTGCGCCCTCGGGGATGTGCATGTCAGAGCGGAGGACGTCGAGCACATCGGCCCACGTGACGAGCCCGGCATCCACGGCAGCCTGAATCCCGGCTGGGTCCAGCGCTCGCTCACTCGCAGGCTCGAACTCTCTGTCCCGCCCATGAAACTCTTGATCGCATGCAGCGACTTCTCGACCAGCGCATTCCTCTGGTTCAATCACTGCGCACGGGAACGACGTAGCGGATTGCACGGCTGGGGTAACACCAGGGTAGCGGGACATGAT
>JBPCNJ010000271.1:0-10604 GCA_051001375.1 Gemmatimonadaceae bacterium | reverse complement strand
GTCTACTCGCGACGGCGCCGGCGGGAGAGCTGGTTCGATCCGGTGCGCTGGTGGTCATCGCCGGCGCACCAAACGCGGGCAAGTCTTCGCTGTTCAATGCACTACTAGGGAATGCGCGCGCGATCGTGACCGAGGTGCCAGGAACGACGCGCGACGCAATCGAGGCAGTGCTCGATACCGAGCCATGGCCACTGAGACTGGTCGATACCGCTGGTCTACGCGAAACGGACGACGCGGTAGAGCGAATAGGAATCGAGGTGAGTGGACGGTATCTAGATTCTGCCGACGTCGTGCTCGCATGCGGCGATACCGACCTGGCAGTGAGGGAAGTTGTGCGCACCGTGGGCCGGCTCACGACCGCGGCGACAATCGGTGTTCGCACAAAGTGTGACCTCGCGCCTTCGGAGCTCTCCACGTCGGTGAGCGCGGCAACGGGAGCGGGACTACAACAGCTGGTACGCGAGATCTCCAAAACGATCTCAGCGCGGTACAGCGAGATACCTGTAGAAGCGCCTGTGCTTACGCGCGAGCGCCAGCGGTATGCGGTGAAGACCGCGCGTGACGAGGTAGCCGCGTTCAGTCGCGCATGGGAAGAGGGGGTGCCAGCAACCGTAGCGGCCGTGCACCTCCGCGTTGCGACGAGTGCACTAGCGGACGTGGTGGGCGCGGTGGATGTGGAGGACGTGTTGGACAGACTCTTCCGCACCTTCTGCGTGGGCAAGTAATGTTAGCGATGCTCTTTATCTCCAGGACCGCGGCGACGATATGGCGCCACAGGTAACGGCAGCTCCACACGGTCTCGATGTCTGGATCGACGTCGAGACACCTGAGCAGATCGAGTTCTCGTACTCGATTGCTGGCATTGGATCGCGCGGTGCGGCGGCTGCGCTGGATGCAATTATCTGTGTGGCGTCGCTCATCGTGCTGGCCGTGGTGGCGGCGTTCGCGGTGGGATTCCTTGGGACAAAGGGCAAGTTGGAAATGATGCCTCCATCCGCATCGTGGATCTTTGCGGCATATGTGATCGTGCAGTTCGTCGTCATATGGGGCTACTACGTACTGTTCGAAGGACTGTGGGACGGACAGACGCCAGGCAAGCGGGTAATGCAGCTGCGCGTGGTGCGGGACGGCGGCTACTCGGTATCGTTCGAGGCGTCTGCCGTGCGCAACCTGTTGCGGGTTGTAGATGCGATGCCGATTCCGCTATACCTGATTGGAATCGTGGCCGCGATGCTGAACCGCTCGCGCAAGCGCATCGGCGATCTGGTCGCTGGCACGATCGTCATCAAGGAAGGGCGCGCCGAGCCCAGGGTGGAGGCGAAGCCGGACCACACGCCGGCGAAGGCGAGCCGGACGCGTGCGGCGGCGATGTCGACGGCAGGGCAGGCAGCGGCACTGGCGGCATTGAAAGCACCGACCGCACTGCTCAGCGACGATGAGTACGCGGTGTTGGAGCTGTACGTATTGCGACGTCAAACGCTGGATCCGGATCGCCGGAGGACGTTGGCGACACAACTGGCCGAGCGGTTCGCGAAATACCTGCGGACATCGAGCGGAGCGTCGGCCGCTGCTGGCTTGCCGTTGTTGTACGAGCAGGAGCGTAATGCGCGAGCGACCGGAGTGGCCGGTAGAAGTGACACTGGAGCCAAGCGAGAGCAGCACGCCATCGTTGCGCTCGGGCTCAAGCGTTGGAACGACTTCGCAGCGACGTTGGACGCTGCCAATGCCCGCGGACTCAAGCGCATGCCGCCCGAAGACGTATCGTCGCTCGTCGCGCAGTACCGCGAAATAACGAGCGACCTTGCTCGGCTACAGACAGCCACCCGCGGCCGGAACTCCGACACGCTCTTTTTCCTCGGCCGGATAGTCGCAAAAGGACACAACCTACTGTACGGCCAGCGGAAGAACACGCTGAACGGGATAGCGCGTTATTTCACTCGTGCCGTTCCACGCGAGGTTCGTCGCTCGTGGAGGCAGATCGCGTTAGCCGCGGCGCTACTGTTCGGGCCGGCAGCGGTGGCATACACGGCCGTGTTGCGCGACGCGAGCGTAGCAGCGCAGCTGCTGCCCGACGAAATGCTGAGTCGCGCCGGAACCGCGGCCGAGCGTGAGCGCAAGGGTGAGGGGTACGTAACGATCGATGAGGCGGTGCGCCCGATCGCGGCGAGCGCGATCATATCGAACAACGTGCAGATAACTTACATGGCGTTCGCGCTCGGCTTGACGGCCGGAATTGGAACCGTGCTATTGCTCGTGTTCAACGGCGTTTCGATCGGAAGCGGGGTTGGCGTGTTCGCGGTCAATGGAGTGGCGCGCGTGATCCTGGCTTTCATCGCGCCACACGGGATACTCGAGCTGTCCGCGATCTGTATTGCCGGTGGGGGCGGGTTCCTGATCGCGCAGGGGATGTTGCTCCCGGGTGAGCTTGCGAGGCGCGATGCGCTGATCGCGAACGGGCGTCGAGCAATCAATCTCATCGCCGCATCAACGCTGCTGCTACTCGTGGCTGGATCGATCGAAGGTCTGGTGTCGCCGCGCGTCTGGCCGATAGCGTGGAAGACCGCGGTGTCCGGAGCGACCGCGTTGGCGCTGATTGGCTATCTGTCGCTCGGGCGAGATCAGGACCGGCGCGCTGACGCTATGAGCAGTACTACGAGCGGTACTACGGGCGGTACTAAAGTGTCGATCGCTCCTTGATCTCCAGATAGCGATTGATCAGCGCCACTGTCATTGTTGCGGGCGAAGTGTCGAGCACCGCTACACCGGCCTGGCGCATGTTCTGCAGCGCCCCTTCGCGTGCGGACAGCAACTCTTCGGCAGCGGCGCTAGCGTAACTCTGCTCAGCGTCGGTACCAGCCGGCGGTATGGCGGTGGCTATTAACTCCTCGTTACGCAGTGCGACCACCAGGGGGAGGTGTCGCTCGGCGCTTCTGGCGCTGAGCGCAATCAGGGCGCGCGACGAGCGAGCATCCACCACATCCGTGAAGAGAACGATGAGCGATCGGCGCCGATTGCGCTCCATCAGGGTGCGGAAAGCGGCCGCGTAGTCCGGCTCGGTCACGGTGGCGGTAACACCGACGAGCGCGTCACGTATCGCGCCGATGGTTCCCGGCTCACGTGAGGGAGGCAAGTATCGTTGCACCTCAGTATCGAAGACGATGAGACCGACGCGATCTCCAGCCGACAGTGCGACATCGGCGAGGGTGAGGGCGGCCGACAGCGCCCACTCGAAGCGAGACTGGTCGCCGGAGAGCTGAGTCATCATGCGTCCAGCGTCGATGGCGATCATCACCGTCTGTCCTTGCTCGACGGAGAACTCGCGTGAGATGAGTCGGTTGCGACGCGCGCTGGCCTTCCAGTCGATGTGGCGTGGGTCGTCGCCGGGCGTGTACTCACGAAGACTGGCGAACGATGTTCCCGTGCCGCGTCGCCGTATCACACGCTGGCCAGCAACGCGTGCGCGGTGTTGCGCGGCGAGCAGTCGGTATCGGCCCGCGGAACGCATGGATGGAACGACAGCAATAGTATCAGCCGGATAATATATCAAGGACCACCGCATCAGCCGCCAGGGGCCGAACACGGTGAGCGCGGCCGGCCCGAGTGGAAACATTCCGCGAGCGCGGCCAGTTACCTCAAAAGCGACGTCCGACTGGGAACCGGGAGCAAGCAGGAGCGATGCAGTCGTGAGTGGAGCGACGATACCGGACGGCATTCGATGAGAGATCGTGGCATGGATGCGGCGAGGCCATGAAGACACCAGGCGATAGTGTGCCTCACGTGTGTCGCCAATACCTACGGTGCCTGGCGCGGCACGCGTGAGAGAAACGGACGCGGCGCCCGGAATACGGAGTGCATCGATCAGCGCGGCCAGCACCGTCACGGCGACAGTCACCGCGGCAACGCTGTGACCAGCCGCGCTTCCTGACAGGAGCCATACCGGCGAGACTAGCAGCACCACGACAGCCAATCGCCGAGTGGGTGCATAACGTGTAGCACCGCGCGCGAACGCGACGACGGGTGTAGTGATTCCGCGCAATAACGGCATCTAAGCCATAGCGGCTGCTACTGTGCGTGCTAACTGCGTGTTACTGTGGCGCAGTAACGCGCGCCAGCACAGCCGATATCACATCGTCTGTGGAGCGACCTTCCACCTGTAGCTCTGGAGCCAGCAGCACGCGATGACGCAGCACGGGCAGCGCATGCTGCTTGACATCGTCGGGGATCGCGAAATCGCGTCCGGCGACAACGGCTGCCGCTCTCGCCATGCGGAAGAGCGCGATTGAGGCGCGAGGCGAGGCGCCAAGGGCGAGTGCGGAGTCCTCACGTGTCGCGCGGACGATGTCGGTAATGTACTCGCGCACTTCGGGCGCGACTTTCACTGTATCGCTAGCGGAGCGGAGCGCAAAGACTTCGGACGCTGACCGGACGGGCTGAGGCATGAAGGTGCTTGCCCGCTCAGCGTCGAAGCCGTCCGCGCTATGCGCAAGCATCTCCAGCTCCGCGCTGCGTGGCGGATATCCAATTCGAACATTCACCAGGAAGCGATCCAACTGCGCTTCCGGAAGCGGATATGTTCCCTCGTACTCGACCGGATTCTGGGTCGCGATCACGGTGAACAGATCCCCCAGGGCGTGCGTGACGCCATCGACAGTTACCTGGCGCTCCTGCATCGCCTCCAACAGCGCGGCATGCGTTTTGGCCGGCGCACGATTGATCTCGTCGGCGAGCAGGACATCCGTAAAGATGGGGCCGGCGCGAAACTCGAATGAACGCGAATCATCGCGATAGATGCTCACACCGGTCACATCTGAAGGCATGAGATCCGGAGTGAACTGAACGCGACCGAAGCGAATGTCGAGAGCGCCCGACATCACGCGAGCGAGCAGCGTCTTGGCGGTGCCGGGAACACCTTCGAGCAACACATGGCCTCGTGCGACAAAGGCGGCCAGGAGCTGATCGATGACTTCATCCTGACCGAGCACGCGTTGGGCGACAGTTTCACGAATGCGCTGCAGGGCGGCTGAGCTGGCGGTGAGATCCATCACCCTTTGAAATTCCTCTCGATATTGGCGATAGCCGCGCCAACAATGGCGAAGCTGTCCGGCTGATTCGGTCCGTGCGCGATCGCCTCTGAGACGATCTTCACATCTGGCGCAGTCGCGGGAAGCTGGGTGCTGAGCGCCGCAAGATACGCATCGTGTGACAGTGAGCGGGCAACGCCAAGCGGATGCCGGCGGCGAAGCCCTTGCACCAGACGTTCGGCGCCGATACGACGAGCATCGACCTGAAGATACGCGTGCGCGAGAGCACCGACATGCTCCAACGGTGAGCGGCGTGGGAAGACACTAGATGGCGCGGGCGGGAGTGGACGTGCGCCCACGGCGATAATCAGGACAATGGCGGCAACGGCGGCCTGAAGCGTCACGCGGCCAAGTGGCGTCGACACGAGCGCTCGCTGGACCACGCCGACCACATCGGCGTGGGTGCCGAAGCCGTGGTGGTATTCATCGAAGATAATTTTGGTCGCACCTGCTCCGTCCTCGGTTCCGTGAGCCCACTCGAGTGCGCGTACAACCGCGATCGCCGGCCGTCCGTCGCGCAGCAATCGGTTGGAGAGGAGATCGGCCGTGGCCACCGCGATCGCGTGTCCCTTCCCGAAGGTGCGGCCAAGCACCAGTGCCATCTCCGGGTCGGGTTTGCGCTCGTCTTCGTTGTAGGTAGGGGAATCGACGAGCCACATGAAAATTGCGGCACTCACCTTGGAACCGCGACGCAGTGTGACAGTGGTCGAGATCGGAATGGCCGTGACCGCGGTGATCACTTGGCTGCGCAGGGAATCTCCTCCAACAACCGCGGTACTCGCGATAGTGCGGAACCCGATCGCGGAGTGCAGCTCGAAGCCGAGTGAATCGGCCAGTGTACTGCTTCCGCTAAACACGATCGTGGCTCCGCGTCTGACGGCGTTGAGCAGGGAGTCGAGCTCGATCGAGGTCAGTGGGATCGACGGCTGCAGCAGAATGTACGTGGCCGTGCTGTCGAGCCGCGTGGACATGCTTCTGGTGCGGCGGTCAACGGGGTTGCCGAGCCGTTGAAGTAGATCGTACAGTCCGCGCGCTCCGGTGAGCGACACAGAGTAAGAGCTTAGCGGGCGGCCTGAATCAGATGAGTTCTGCGGAGCAAAGAGCGTGAAGGCGATGGCGAGCAGCGCGACTACCCACAGTATGCTGGCTGGGGTGAGCCACTGGCGACCAGCCATGGTACGCGCGGCGCCCGTCCCCGTCGTCGCGCTCGTCGCAGCGCTCGGACTCATGCGCCTGCTCCGGTGATGGGGCCGAGCATGCTGCCGGCCAGCGCGCGTAGCCGCGCGAAGCGATCAGCATCACAGACGCCGATTCCGTAGATCACTGTTTCGTATGATCGGGCGAAGTCCGCGAAGCTGGTCATGGCCGCACCGTCGGCCGATCGGCGCAGCTCGCGCAGATAATCGCCGGTAGTCTTGGAGTCGTCCAGCGAGACCAGTCCTCGCACCGCTGCGGCCGTGATCAGCGCAAGGTACAGGGCGTGTGCAGCCGCGGTGTAATCACCCTGTGCCGCAAGCCGCTGCGCAGTCTCCCACCAGTCGCTGGCTCGGCTGGAGCCATGTAGTCCGAGCGTGAAGCCCGGTGAGCGGTGGCTCAGGAAGAGGAAGTAGCCCAGACGCGCGGCCATGAGAACGAGCGCGAGCACGAGTGCCGTTCGAACGGTATAGCCGACCACGGGATGATCCGAGGCAATGTCGAAGAGTCGCGCCACGAGCTGGGCCATCCATCGCAGCATGATATCCCACAGCGACACGCTTCGGTGCAGCACATAATCACGACCGCGGAATACCGCCGCGACGGTATCGCTGATCGCGGAGTTGCTGGGTACGCGGATTATCAGCAATTAGCTACTAAAGGGCTGGTACTGGCATGGCAGCCGGTGTGGAGCGATCCAGCGCGCTAGCGAGCAGCTCGATATCGTAGCCCTCCCTGCGGATCCGGATGTCGTAGTACAGGAGCGTCATCACTATCGCCGCGAACGGGGCAAAAAGGGAGATGGCGAGTAGATACAGGAGAGCTGCGAGCGCGCCTTTGGCAACGGCGGCGAGGAGACCGCCGAACATCGCGCCGGCAATGGCCGCGAACAGCGCAACCGTGCCAAGCAGGAAGAAGACGCGCTTGCCGTTGTCGCTGGAGAGATCACGAGAGCGCTTCATCGACGCACGTACGGGGAGCTTCTCGATGGTGAAGGCGGCGACGATGGCGAAGTACCGCTTGTAGACGATGAATCCTGGAACGATCAATAGCGCCATTCCCAGGATCAAGAGAATCAATCGAGCCCACCCGAGTATGAACAGCTGAAAGGGCCGTGTGAACGCCGAGCGAATTGAATCGCCGACATCGACGGGGACGCCCAGATAGGCGTTGGAGGTGGTGGCGACAAAGGCGGCTTCGGCGAATGGGGCTATGCTGCCGGCGACGATCCACGAGATGAGCAGGAGATAGGGCCTGTTACCGACATCGAGCGGTGAAATCTGGCCCATGAGATGACGAGCCACCCCGGTGGGGATGGTGGCGACAACGCTGACGGCGAAGTAGATCCAGAAGTACCGGCGGTAGATCTCGAAGGCGGCATCGAGAATCTCGGCACCGGTGCGAGCGCGGAAGTCAGACATCTGTGCCCCGTGGGCGCGGCCCCTGCCGCACCGTACGATGATATACGGCAACGATGCGGCCGGGCAGGGGCCCGGCCGTACGGCCGCGCCATACGTTACGCGCTGGCTATAGACGAATGATGTGCCGCGCCCGCATCGATGATATCCGTGGCGGTAGCGCGGACGGTCCACGCCAGGCCGCGACTGGCGACCGCCGCGTCGGTTAGTCTGGCACCGACGAAGTAGCCGCTGCGCTCGGGGAGAACATGGCGATCGACAGTGCGGGCGTCATCGCTCATGCCGCCGGACAGGTAGCGCAGCCTGAGGCCGAGCCCTGAGCGGTCGAGCTGTCTGGCGACGGTGCGCATGATGAAAGGCTCCGCTTCTCGGACGCGAGCGTACTCCTTCCGCGCGTAGCCGAAGTACTCCCACGCGGCATGGCCCGGGCTGACAAGCCGGCTGGCCTGGACGGCGATGCCTTCGTTGATGATCAGCTCGCCGAGTGTGGCGCGTCGCCCGGTTTCCCAGTAGTCGTAATTTCCACCCGCCTCGACGGTAAGCTGACGCATCTCACTCTGAGTGGTGGGCGAGGTGTAGCGAACGGCATGCGCGATCTCATGCGCCAGCCAGAGCGGGATCAGCTCGGGCTCGAGTCCGAGCGCTGTGGTATCTGGGTTTGGCTGGCCGGTGAAGTGCTCCAGGGCGATGAACGCCATCCCGCGGCCACCGACCACGAGCTCACCGGCGTTGGCCGCGCCTACGCCCACCATGAGGACGACATCGGTATCGACGTCCGCCTCGAGCACGCGCCGGCTTTCGGCTTCGGCTGCGCGCGCGAGTGTCACGACGTCGACGCGCGCGAGCATGGAGCGCAGGTCATCGCGCGAGGCGTACACAGTGGAGCGAACTACTTCCTGAAAGTGCGGCCCTTCGGGGTCGAGCACGTAGTTGGTCCAGTACGGCTCGAGCATGCGGCGATGCGCTTCGAAATAGCGCAGGTAGGCAGCGACGCGATCGGTGCTATCGAGGACGGCGAAAAAGTCAGGAAGCAGGTTGATCAGCATCGGCGGAGAAATTACCGCATCCCAAAATGGTCAACAAGAGTTAGCGGCATAATTGCGGCGGAATTGTTGATGGCCACAGCGGTAACTCAGTGCGGCTGACGTGCGGCTGACGTGCGGCAAACGCACAATTGACGTATGAATTACGCTACTGTCGAGCAATTCTGAAGATTGGCACAGAAATTCCTTTACGCCCTCTTGGGAATCCGAGGGAGATAGTTGTCATGACAGCATTGCGTCAAATTGATCTGCGGTGTCCGTCGTGCAGCCACGAGTTCAGCTCACAGACGGTGATTTCGACGAACGCGTTTGGCGGCAAGCGGACTGATTTTCACGAGCGGGCAGCGGGGACGCAGCCGCTGCCGTATCAAGTTCACATGTGCGATCGGTGCGGCTACTCGGGCGCGGAGCGCGACTTTACCGAGCAAACCGAGATCGGTCCGCTTGTCCGTGAGCACGTGTGGGCGGAGCTATCGCCGCATGTGGGTACGGTGCTCCTGGGATCTGACAAATACGAAGCGGCGGCCAAGGTCGCGGGCTGGCAGGGCGCGGATCCGCGGTACATCGGCGATCTGTGGCTCAGAGCGGCCTGGTGCTGCGTGGACGAAGGTGACACGGAGGCCGAGCGATATTTCCGCCGGCATGCGGCGTGGTCGTTCGAGCAGGCGCTGGAGTTCTACGACACTGTGCCTCGCAGCGAGCGAGCGGTCCTGGTGTATCTGGTGGGGGAATTGTGGCGCCGCATTGGCGACATGACGCAGGCAAGCGCGTGGTTCGAACTGGTTCCCGATGAGGTGGTCGATCCGCCGGGCCAGAGCTGGGTTCTGGAAGCAGCGCGGCGGCAGCAGACCGATCCGCGGGAGTGGTTCGCGTAATCATCGTGTTCCGAACAATCGGTCGCCGGCGTCGCCCAGGCCAGGGAGGATGTAGCCAACGCTGTTTAGCTCGCGGTCCAACGCGGCGGTGTACACCTGAACGTCAGGGTGAGCCTCCATCAGTCTCTTCACGCCTTCTGGCGCCGCAACGAGGCAGAGGAAGCGAATACGCGTCGCACCGGTCCGCTTGAGCGATGCGACCGCGGCTACCGCGCTGCCGCCAGTGGCGAGCATCGGGTCGAGCACGAAAAAATCGCGTTCGGCGGCGTCGCCCGGAATCTTGAAGTAGTAGTCGACGGGCTCGAGCGTGGCGTGGTCGCGATACAGGCCGATGTGACCCACTCTCGCCGAAGGGACCAGCCGGAGCACACCTTCGACCATTCCCAAGCCGGCGCGCAGTATTGGTACGAGCGTGAGTTTCTTACCACTAATATGATGGCCAGCCGTATGTTCCAGCGGCGTATCCACGTCGCGCGGTTCGACCGCCAGGTCCTTGGTGGCCTCGTAGGCCATCAGCATGGCGATCTCATCCACCAGTTCCTTGAAGATTTTGGTGGGGGTCCGCCGGTCACGAAGCAAGGTTAGCTTGTGGAGAACCAGCGGGTGTTTGATAATAGTGAGGTTTGCGAACTCCATTCTCTATTAATGAAAGAATATCAGGCAGTGGTGGTCAAGCTGACGCGCCATACGCGTGAGAATGAAGATACCTTAACGGATCTGCTCAATGAGCGGAGCCGTCGGGGTTGGGAGCCGTCCCTGATCAGCCAGGACGAGGCGCGTCTGGTATTGATCTTCCGCAGGTCTGCCGAGGGGTAGTCAATCCACCACGCCTTAATTAGTAACTAACGGGTACTAATGGAGCTAGAGTTCTATGGTGCAGCCCGCGAGGTCACCGGGTCGTGCCACATCCTGCGCGTAAACGGCAAGACGATTCTCCTGGATTGTGGGATGTTCCAGGGAAGGCGGAAGGATTCGGAGGAGAAGAACAAGACG
>JBPCNJ010000270.1:0-5905 GCA_051001375.1 Gemmatimonadaceae bacterium | reverse complement strand
ATATGAGTGCGCCGGCGCCGTTGGTTCAGTCGCGCAACATCGGTTCGTTGCGCGTGCACGCGATCCAGGCCGGCGGCCAGCGGCTGGACGGCGGCGCCATGTTCGGCGTCGTCCCCAAGCCGCTCTGGGAACGCCGGATCGGCGCCGATGAGCGGAACCGTATTCCGCTGGGCATGCGCTGTCTCCTGATCGAGCATCCGAGCGGGTTGGTACTGATCGACACGGGCGCTGGGAACAAGGAGAACGCCAAGTTCGTGGACATCTACGGACTCGAGAACACCGGCGCCAACGGGCGCACCGCGCTGGAAGACGGACTGGCCCAAATCGGCGTCGCGCCGGATGATGTGGACATCGTCATCAACACGCATCTCCATTTCGATCACGCCGGCGGCAACACCTTTGTGGATGAGAGTGGTGCTGTAGCCGTTTCATTTCCCAAGGCTCGCCACTTCGTTCAGCGCGGCGAGTACGAGTACGCGACCCACACCAACGAGCGCACGGGCGCGAGCTACTTCGAGCGCAACTATGTGCCCACGATGCAGTCCGGGCAGCTGGAGTTGATCGAAGGCAATCGCGAGATCGTCGAGGGAATAAGCACCCTGGTCACGCCCGGTCACACGCCGGACCATCAGAGCATCCTGATCGATTCGGCCGGCGAGCGCGCGGTGTATCTGGGGGATGTGGTCCCGACCAGTGCACATCTGCCGCTTCCGTGGATCATGGGCTACGACGTGGAACCATTGGTGACGCTCGAGTCCAAGCGCACGCTGTTGCGTGACGCTGAGCGGGAGGGTTGGACGGTGATCTTCGAGCACGACCCAGCGGTGCCGTGGGGCCAGGTTGTGAACGACGGCAAGGCATATGGCTTGCGCACGGTCCCAGAGTAGCCTAACTTTCGGGGCTTAGTTCAATGCGGAAAGCGGTTGCGCTTGTCGGCGCGACCCACCCTCTGGCCCTCGACTTGGTATTTCGAGGTGAGCTGCAGGCGTCCCTGGTTTGATCGCGCCGTGCTAGTACCGTAGCGGCGGGATTTGGCGCGGGCTCCTGTCTCTGGAGACCCGCGTTTTTCGTTTTCCTTCTGAATCGAGGTTTTCGCTTATCCCCCCAGATGTCAAAGGTCCGCGCGTAAATCGTCAGATCCGTTTCTCGCCTCTGCGCGTTATCGGTGATGACGGCAGTCAGCTCGGTATCATGGATGTCGACACCGCTCTCAGCCGAGCCCAGGAGCTTGGGCTGGACCTGGTGGAGGTAGCCCCGCTTGCCCGACCGCCCGTTGTCCGCATTATGGACTTCGGCAAGTACAAGTTCGAGCAGGCGAAGATGGCACGACAGGCCAAGAAGAAGCAGCATGTGATCGA
This sequence comes from Gemmatimonadaceae bacterium, assembly GCA_051001375.1. Taxonomy (GTDB): domain Bacteria; phylum Gemmatimonadota; class Gemmatimonadetes; order Gemmatimonadales; family Gemmatimonadaceae; genus Fen-1247. The sequence goes on along the minus strand of JBPCNJ010000270.1, from coordinate 4,547 downwards.
GCTCAAGGAGGTGAAGTTCCGCCCCGGGATCGATGATCACGACTTCAATACCAAGGTGCGACACGCGCGCGAGTTTTTGGGCGATGGGAATAAGGTGAAGGTCACGCTGATGTTTCGGGGACGGCAGATTGCCCACCCGGAGCTTGGCCGCAAGGTCGTCATTCGCGTCGCGCAGGACCTGGCCGACGTGTCGAAGATCGAGGCGGATCCCAAGTTCGAAGGGAAGTCTATGACGATGATTCTTGCTCCCAAGTGAGGGATTGAAGCATGCCGAAGATGAAGACGCACAAGGGCGCAAAGAAGCGGTTTTCCGTGACGGGAACCGGCAAGGTCAGGCGCAATAAGGCGGGTAAGAGCCACATTCTGACGAAGAAGTCGGCCAAGCGGAAGCGCAACCTCCGCCGCCCCGGACTGATCGCCACGCCGGGCGAAGAGAAGATGATCAAACGGTTGTTGGTCGCCTAAACGTCCAATCGCCGTATGGGCGACTAGTCGGTCGCCCATTCCATAGATACACAGGAGGGCTCCCATGCCAAGAGTACGATCCAATGTTGCGCGCCTCAAGCGCAAGAAGCAGATAATGAATGCCGCGCGCGCCGCATTCGGCGCGCGCAGCAAGCTGTGGAAATCCGCCAAGGAAAACGTCGAGCGCGGCTGGGTCTATGCCTATCGTGATCGCAAGAACAAGAAGCGCGAGTTCCGCCGCCTCTGGATCGTGCGCATCAACGCCGCTGCCCGCCTGCACGACATGAACTACAACACCTTCATCTGCGGACTGGACCGTGCCGGCATCGAGATCGACCGCAAGGTGCTGGCCGATCTTGCTGTGCGCGACGCGGCTGCCTTCGGCATGCTGGCGGACCAGGCGCGCAACGCGCTGAAGAGCGTCGAGAACGCGGCTTAGGTCGCAGCGGCGCTCTCCTGAGCTGATAGGGCGAAGAGTAAACACAGATCTGGGTGTCGTCACGCGTGACGACACCCACTTTTGTTTCCGCGATCGACACGGTTGTGGCGTGTCTTCCCCTACGACGCTGCGGCCGCGCAGGGCGCGACGGTCGTGTTCCACGACCGATTGCATACACCTCTGGGCTCGGCTAAGCTCGTGTTCGGCATCCCCGAGCCGTTCAAGCTTACCAGTGCCGCCGTAACAACTGCCGCGCGACGGCTGTCGATCTCCGTCGCAACGAGTTAGCATCGCCCGAAATTCGGGTGCGCGATCCGCTTCTGCTGGATACTTTTCGGGTCCGCCCTTCGTGTTCAGACAGACTTAGCTACCCAACGTGCCCCCCGATCAACCGCCGCTCAAGCAGTTCGAATACGCTGCAACGGAACTGGCTACTGCTGCCGCTGAGGCCTTTGCCGCCGCCGACACACTCGATGCGCTCGAAGCCACGCGCGCGGCCTTCCTCGGCCGCAGCAACGGTCGGTTGCTCGAGTTGCAGCGCACGGTGCCGTCGTTCGTCGGCGAGGATCGCAGGGCCGCAGGCCGCCGCTTCAACGAGATCAAAACGGCGCTGGAGCACGCACTAGAAAGCCGGCGCAGCGAGCTAGAGAGTGCGCACAGTGCGGCTGCGCCCACTCTCGATCTCACAATGCCCGCGCGGCGCCAGTTCGTGGGCGCTGAGCATCCGGTCACGCGCGTGATCGAGGAGATCGTTGCGATTTTCCGCGAGATCGGCTTTACGGTCGCGACAGGTCCGGAAGCTGAGACGGAGTGGTACAACTTCACCGCGCTCAACTTCCCGCCCGATCATCCGGCGTTGGACGCGCACGATACCATGTACCTGGCCGACGGCGTGGTGCTGCGCACGCACACGTCGCCGGTGCAAATCCGTACAATGCAGAATGGTAAGCCGCCCATACGCGTCGTGATGCCCGGCAACGTGTATCGATTGGACCCTTTCGACGCGAGCCACGCGCCGTCGTTCGCGCAGATCGAAGGGCTGGCCGTGGATGAAGGAATCAGCTTCGTGGATCTGAAAGCGACGCTGGCGCACTTCGCCAATCGCTTCTTCGGGCCGACGCGCACGCGCTTTCGGCCGAGCTACTTCCCGTTCACAGAGCCATCGGCCGAGATGGATATCGAGTGCCGGCTGTGTGGCGGAACCGGCTGCGCTGGGTGCAAGGGGACCGGCTGGATGGAGATAATGGGCGCGGGGATGGTGCATCCGAGTGTTCTGGAGGCGGCCGGCGTCGACAGCGAGCGCTACACGGGATGGGCCTTCGGCATGGGACCCGGACGTATCGCGCTGCAACGGTACCGTATCCCGGATATCCGAGTGCTGTACGACTCGGATGTGCGCTTCCTGGAGCAGATCGCATCGTGAACGCATCCTTCGACTGGCTCAAGGATTTCACCGATTTTGATCTCACACCACGCGAGCTGCGCGACATGCTCACCGCGCGCATCGCGACGGTGGACGACGTCCTCCCGTTGCGGCAGGATTTAGCGGATATCGTCGTTGGGCGGGTTGTATCAGCCCAGCCGCATCCGGATTCGGATCATCTCTGGGTGACGAAGGTGGATGCAGGCAGCGCCGATCTCCTGGATGTAGTGTGCGGTGCGCCCAACGTGCAGGAAGGGAGCAAGTATCCGTTCGCTCCTGTTGGATCTGTGCTCCCGGGCGGACTTAAAATTGAGCGACGCAAGATTCGCGGTCAGTCTTCCACCGGCATGCTCTGCTCCGCGCGGGAGCTCTGGCTCGGCGTGGATCACAACGGAATCATGGCACTGGAAACGGAGGCGGCGCCCGGAACGCCGTTCCTCTCCGCGTACGCCGCGGGCGACACTCGGCTCGTGATCGACGTGCTGCCCAATCGTCCCGATCTCTTAGCGCACCAGGGAATTGCGCGCGAGATAGCCGCGTTCACGGGCAACGAGCTGCACCGCCCGATGCCGGATGGCACGGTGATCTCGGACGCACCGTTTAATCGCGCCTCCCGCTCCGCAGCGACGGCCGGTGTTAGCGTGAGCGTGGATGACGACGCTGCTTGCCCACTGTACATCGCCGTTGTGATACGTGGCGTGCGTGTTGCGCCGAGCCCGGAGTGGCTTGCACGCAGACTGGAGGGTGCGGGGGTACGTTCGATCAACAACGTCGTCGACGTCACCAACTACATGCTGCACGGGTTTGGTCAGCCGATGCACGCGTTTGATCTCGCCAATCTCGACGGCCCTGAGATCCACGTGCGGCGCGCGCACGACGGCGAGATGATCACGGCGCTCGACGGTGTAACGCGAAAGCTCGACGCATCGATGACCGTGATCGCCGACACAACGAAGGCCCAGGCGATTGCCGGCGTGATCGGTGGTGAGGGAAGCGAGGTCACCGACGCGACGACTGACATTGTTCTCGAAGTCGCGGTATTCGATCCCCGCTCGGTGCGGAAGACGCGCCGCGCACTGGGCATATCAACCGATGCGAGCTACCGCTTCGAGCGCGCTGTGGATTCTCACGCAGCCGAGGGAGTTGCGCGTTATGCGGCGGGACTCATCTGCGCACTTTCGGGCGGAGCTGTGGATGGTGTCCCGACAGTAATTGGAACGCCGCCAGCTCCGGCTACGGCGATATCGCTCCGAGTAGCGCGTGTCACGCTTTTACTGGGCGAGCCGGTTCCGGCGGAGGAATGCTCCGCGTTGCTCGCAAGCGTTGGATTTGAGACAGTGACTGACAACGCGGAAACAGTATCTGTGACACCGCCGACGTGGCGCGCGGACGTGACGGCCGAGGCAGATCTCGTGGAAGAGATCGCCCGTCTGCGGGGCTACGATTCCTTCCCGAACGAGCTGCGCCCATTCAGAGTTGGCGCCGCGCCGGACTCACCGGCGTATACCGTGACGAGGCGTGTGACAGGGGCGCTGGTGCAGGCAGGGCTATACGAGATTCGTCCTACTCCATTCGTCGCCGATGCCGGAGCGAATGGCGTTCGCATCACCAATCCGCTCGCGGAAAGTGAGGCCATGCTCCGGTCCAGTCTGCTGCAGACTCTGGCTCGTCGCGTTGAGCACAACTTTGCGCACATGTCGCGCAACGTGCGGCTGTTCGAGATCGGCGTGGTCTTCGCGCGCGGCGAGGGTCTACTCCCGGTGGAGCGGACGCATGCGGCGGCTGCGGTGACGGGCGACCGCTTTCCCGCGCACTTCGCCGATCCCAGGCCGCCGCACATGGATCTGTGGGACGCGAAGTGGCTCGCCGAGCAGGTGGTTGGGGCGGCGTTTGGCACTGACGATAGCGTCGAGTTCAAACCGAATGCGGCTGGGACCGGGTGGCGGGTTTCACGCAAGGGCGCGGAACTGGGCAGCGTAGCCCCCCTTTCGCTCGATGCGCCCGTTTGGGCGTCGCCGGTGTTCGGCATCGAAATCGACATCACCTCAGCGTTCGCAGAAACCGATACTGTACGAACGTACGTTCCACTGCCATCGGCTCCCGCGGCTGAGTTCGATCTGGGGCTCTTGCTGCCCAGCGGGGTGAGCGCGGGCGATGTCGCACGAGTAATCACCGCGACGGCGGGCGAACTGCTCGAGGCGCTGGTGCCTTTCGATGAGT
>JBPCNJ010000269.1:0-5137 GCA_051001375.1 Gemmatimonadaceae bacterium | reverse complement strand
CGCGGGTTCGCTCCCCGCTACATGGGTGACGATCAGCTCCCCGTAGCCCGCTTCCCCGTCCCCGCGCTGAAACGTTACCTCGGCACTGCGTGGGCTCTGGGTCGCCGTAGTGAGGAGAGTCTTCAATGCCGGCGCGTCGCTCGTCCGTAGTGCCTGCTCGAGCGGCGCCCCGACGAGATCAGATCCCGCGATATTGAGGAGACGCGCAGCCGCAGGGGTGGCCGAGAGGATGCGGCCGGCGGCGTCGACCGAGAAAACAGGGTCGGGCAGAACCTGTAGAAGGTTGGCGAGGTATGCGTCGGAGATCAGCGCCCGCTCCGTCCGCTGCGGCGACTGCGTGACCCCGTCACGCTCCAGACGCTCGCGCGTGCACCGGAACTTCCTCCGCTGGCGCGTCACGCCTACAGCTCGCTCCGCGAGCCCCCCGACGACCTCGCCGCTTGATGCGAGCCAGACCTCGCCAACCCCCGGCGCGAAGAGCATCGCGCGCTCGAGCGCGCGGCGGCGTTCCTCGGTGTCGACGACGGCGATGACTTGTACCTCGGCATCCACCTGGTGCACGTGGCGCGCGGTGGGCAGGGCATCCAGCGTGTGGGCGTCGATGAGAACGCATTCGGCACCTGCGACAGCACCGACGGCTTCCGCGATTTTGTTGGTGTCACCGCGACCAGCGGCAAGCATGAACGCCCGAGCTCCGGCGCGTTCGCCCCATTCTGGCGGCCCTCCCGCGGCATGGAGAAGGACCACACCGACTGCGGAGTTCGTTACTGCCACAGGAGTAACGGCGCCGCTCACAGCAAGGGAAGCTTCAGCAGTGACCGCCCGGCCCAGGTCTTGAGCATGTCCGTCGTCGGCGCCATGACGTGGCTCGCACGCGCGTCGCGAAGAATGCGCGCGAGCCGACTGTTCTCCCGGTACGCGCTGCCGCCGCAAAGCGTCATCGCCTCGTTGGCGAGCAACACGGCTGTGTCGGCCGCCATCGCCTTGCACGCCAGGATTGAGGGCAGTGCGTCCGGCGCACCTGCATCGCCTTTCATCGCCGCTGAGTAGATGAGCTGCCGAGTAGCCTCGAGCTTGCCCCAGACATCCCCGAGTCGATGCGCCACGACCGGCGCCTGGCCGAGCAGCTCGCCTGAGTGTCCGTAGCGCCGCGTGCCCGTATGGAGCCGCGCCTCATCGAATGCCGCTTGCGCGACGCCCAGGTACGTTCCTGCCATAGCCATCAGGAAGTACGGCGCGATCACCTCAAAGACGTACCATAGCTGGTCGCCCTGTGCGCCCAGCAGGCTCTCCTGCGGTATCTCAACGCCGGCAAGCCGCATCGTGCGGGAGTCGTTGGCACGCATTCCGAAACCGCGCCAGGCGTCGAGCCACTCGATCCCCGTAAGATCCCGGTCCACGACGACACAGCTGAAGGCGCCGTCCGTCTCGCCGCCGTCGGTGACCGCAGCCGTGGAGACGACGTATGAGTCGGCGTGCACACTGTTAGTGACGAAGCTCTTGGTACCGGAGACGCGGAAGCCACAGGGTATGAACTCGAGCGCTGTCTCGGGATAGAAAAAGAACGCTCCCGAGGCGGGCTCGCTGAGAGCGAGTGTCGTGACGTGCTCGCCGCGCGCGATGGGAACAAGGTAGCGCTCCCGCTGTGCGTCCGTGGCCTTCGCGGTGAGCACAGCCGTTCCCACACAGTGCATCGCGAAACAGAGCGCCGCCGAGGCGCTCTCCTGCGCCAGCACTTCGGAAACCGCTACCAAACCGACCATCCCCTCGCCGTGGCCGCCGACCGACACGGGTGCCTGGAGCGCCGTCAGACGCGAGGTGGCGAGGGCGCGCATCGTTGCCTCGGGCCACCGGGCATCGCGGTCGTCGTCCTCAACTGTGCGAGCGGTGACGGTCGTGGCGATGTCACGGGCCGTTTCGACCAGCGTTCGTAAGTTGGGCGAAAGCGTCAGCATATGCTCTAACCTAGTCAGCCGAAAAACGTAAATGAAGCGCTTGCTCGTGCCATGGGCGGGGATCTCCGGGTGGAGCGTCGAGACGCAAGGATCTGTATTCGCACTGACGCTCAAAACAGGCAAAAGTCTAGTTGTCAGTCAGCGAATTATTGATACGTTGGCATTGCTTATACGACGCGCGGGATTCCCTCCCAGCAATCCTCGTCTCAGAGCCAAAGTCCTTGCGCGTGCGGGGCCGCCGGGGCCACCAAGGTAGGCGAACGGGGCAAGTCGGATCGCCCCAAGTTCACCGTATGAAACGCGACCCGATACGTGTATGGACCTGCACCATCCCAGGGGCAATGCCCGACGCATCGATCTGTGCTCTGCCCGATGGGTCAATACCGCGTCTTCCGCACCGACTAGATGCCTGACAATTCACGCGGGCTACGGTCGCAATAACCCGCGGGGCTCGCTGGCTCGTCGCTAGCATCTGGTTCGGCTGCTTGATTTATGACTATGGAAGGGAAGACGAGCGGGAACGGTAAGAAGGTGAGTTCGCAGGCCACTATTGGTCAGCAGGGCGTCAACGTTATTGAACAGATCGTCCTTGGGATGGGCTCCGCCTGGCACCCCGGGAACGCATCGCTTGACGCCGGAATCGACGGGGAGATCGAGCTTGTCGATGCCAGCACACGCGAGGCAACGAACGCGGTCATCCGCGTTCAGAGAAAGGCCACGACTCGCCCTTTCCCACTTGAGACGGAGCACTCCTTCGAATGGCCGTGCGACCAGGGTGATATCGACTACTGGATGAGCGGAAACGCAGCCGTGATTCTCGTGGTGTCCCGCCCACGCTCGAGCGAGGCGAACTGGGTCGCTGTGAAGGACTACTTCAACACGCCAGCCCGGAGGAAATCCGGACGCGTTCGCTTTTACAAGCGGATGATGTGCTTCACCCCAGAGTCGGCGACCGCGTTGTTCGCACTCGCGGTTCCAAAGACGACCGGCGTCTATTCCGCTCTGCGGCCGCGCGAGGAGCGCCTGTTTTCCAGATATGGATGAAGCCAGCGAAACGGATCACGAACGGGATGTTGTCTGTTGAAGCTAAGCTTCTTTGTAGAGCCGGAGCTCGAGTTTGGGAGCCGTCGCCACATTGATATCCGTTTCGGCATCATGAACTACGGCCGGCTCGACGTGGAGAGCGGCCTCGCACCAAAACGAATTCACGTCGGTATTGCAGGTCTCCCTGAAGACATCGAGCGCGTGAGTGAGTGGCTCGAGCATTGTCGTGAGGAGATCCCCCGGGTGGCGAGTCACCAGGCGAAACCCCGAGTGTGGTATTCACGATTCCGCCTCTGGCAAGCGTTGGACCGACCATGTCTTGGGCGCGCACCTCTTGGGGTCGCGCATGCTGAAGAGGGGATCAATCTCTTTGCACTTGCCGTACGACACCGTCTCACCGCAACGGACCTCCGGCATGTGATCTACGCGTACCCGACGAGCACGTCGGACGTCGCGTACATGCTATAAGACCCAGCAATACCGGTGCGCCGATCGGCTCAACAGCAATCATCGCACTGTGCCTCGCCACGGATCCCCTCGATGCCTTCTTTTGCGATGATGGGAACCATGGCCAGCGCGGCGATTGGATCGGCCCACCACCAACCGAGGATTGCATTGAGCACGACGCCCGTGAGTGCGATGGCGGACAGGTACGCGCACAGCGAGCTCTGCGCTGCCTCCGCCTTGAGCGCGCCGCTTGCCATGCCGTGTGCAACGCGCCGCTTTGCGCGTGCCAGGACCGGCATGACGATCACTGACGCGATGAGAATGAGAATGCCCGCCATACTCCTGCCCGGTCGGTCGCGGAACCACAGCGACTGACCGCTATCTGTGAGCACGTACGCCCCGAGTGCGAGGAAGCTCCACCCGATGCTCCCAGCCGTGAGTCGCTCGGCTCGGTCCCGGCGCGTGGGATCGAAGTCCGACCGGAGACGCCACTGCGCGGCTCCGCCCGAGATCACCTCGATGAGACTGTCGGCGCCGAAGCCAACCAGCGCGACGCTCCCGGCGGCGAAGCCGGCCGTAAGCGAGATAACGGCTTCGAGGCAACAGAACCCTATCGTCGCGTAGTTCAACCACAGCCCACGTCGAACGAGGGTGTTCCGATCCACGGGCACGGTGCGGATCATAAAGCGGCAAGCGCCGCCGCGCTCAGTAGCACGCTACAGATCCCGGAAGGATAGGTGACACCGGTATGCAATTTAGTAATGGTATGGCAAACGCGCGGTCAAGCCCGACTGAGGCGAGACTGCCAGCGCCAACGAGAGCCCAAGCGAGTGGTGTCGGGGACTAACCCCAGAAAGTCACGCAGCGGTCCTACGGTGAATGTAGCGACGAGCATGCCTGCGCTACCGACCACTACGCGACGAACTTCAAGTCCGAAGCCTCGTGGCAGTGGTGTATGCGCCTGGCACTCCGGCGCGCTGCGGATCGCTAATTCCGAGAAAGCCGAAGGCAACGAGGCCGTCGGGACCATCGACAGGTGTATCAGGCGAACCCTCGGCTACCATGAGCACGCGCAGTCCACGCTCGGCACCGAGCTGCGTGGGGCGTGCGCCAGGACGTGTGAGCAGGGCAACAGTGACGTGATGCGTCGTTGCGCAGAGGCGTGCTGGCGTCGCGCCGACAGCTGACGGAAGACGGCAGCTTGGTCGTCGGGGAGTGCCGGAGCAGATCACCACCTACACACCACCTACACACCACCTCAACTACGCCGTGCGCAGCCAGAACACAATCAACACCGCGAGCACGAGGCCAAGGGCTATCTGCCCCCGAGTGTAAATCCGATTCTGCCGGCCGCACACTGTGCAGCGCCACGCCGTGTGGCGCATCGGGGTAACGCATGCGTGACATTGAAAAGGCGCAGTGGAGTCGCTCACGAAGGCCCCGGGTTTAAGGTTTCAGATCGCATGTGCATGCTACTGTGCATGCTATGCGCCGGGCGTCCGGCGCTCCACTCAACGACAGTGACCGCCCCCTCCCGAGCGAAGCGCTCCGAAGCCCGAATGCCGGCGTGCGGCAGCATCACACGCCCATTTAGTGCTTGCAGAGTGAATCAGTTTCCCTGATTTTCGGGTAGCTGGTGCTGTGAAGCCTGTGATGGTGGCACGCGACTCGCGCGACCCAAGGTCTTCGAC
>JBPCNJ010000268.1:0-2875 GCA_051001375.1 Gemmatimonadaceae bacterium | reverse complement strand
ATGGAGGAGTTACGCAAGATCAACCGTGTGATCGCGAAGCGGCTGCCGGGAGCGCCGCACGAGACGCTACTCGTGTTGGACGGGACGATCGGGCAGAACGCCGTGAGCCAGGCTCACACGTTTGGCGAAGCCGTGCCGGTGACCGGGCTTGTTATCACGAAACTTGACGGCACCGCGCGCGGCGGTGTGGTGGTCGCGGTACATGAGGCGATCGACGTTCCGGTGAAGTTTGTCGGAAATGGCGAGAAGGCGACGGACCTCGTGGTGTTCGACGCGACAGACTTCTCGCGCGAGGTAGTTGGCGACTGATGGCGCGCGCGGCGGCGTTTCCCGAGGGCGCAACTCACCGCGTCCGGCTGGACACGCCCGTCACATTTTTAAAAGGGGTGGGGCCGGCGCGGGCCGAGTCGCTGCGGAAGCTGGGGATTATCACCGCCGGGCACCTACTCTGGCACGTGCCTCATCGGTACGAGGACGCGAGCACCATCAAGCGCATCTCGTCGCTCGAGCCTGGGATGGACGCAACGGTCGTTGGCCGCGTGATCTCAAAAGGGGTGATCCCCACTCGGAAAGGGTTGCGCATTTTTCAGGCGGTCGTGCGTGACGAGAGTGGCATCATCGAAGCGTCATGGCCGGGCCAGCCGTTCCTCGATCGCGTGATAAAGAAAGACGACACGCTCCTTCTCACCGGGAGCGTGCGATTCTTTCACGGTCGCCAGCTCAATCCGCGCGAGTACGTCAATCTGGGCAGCGACGGCGACCCGACGCTCGGCGGACGTGTTCTCTCGGTGTATCCCGCGACCGAGGGGCTTTCGTTCAAGGCGATCCGCGGGCTTATTGATGCGCATCTGGATTCGCTGCTCCCACTGGTGCAGGACGAGATGGATGCGACGCTCCTCAAGCGCGCGGGACTTGTGGGCCTGAGCGATGCGCTGCGCAAGGTGCATCGGCCGGCGTCGATAGCGGAGGCTGAGAAGGGTCGCGAACGGCTTGCGTTTGACGAGCTTTTCTTTGTGCAGTTGCTACAACGGCGCGCTAACCAGATTGCGCGCCAAGCGCGCACGGGCGTGAGCTTTGAAAACAAGCGCGAGCTGACGACAGCACGGCGCGAGATCCTACCCTACACTCTGACGGGCGCACAGGGGCACGCACTTCGCGAGATAGTGGCGGACATGTGCAGCACGCGCCGGATGCACCGGCTGCTTCAGGGCGACGTTGGGAGCGGCAAAACGATTGTCGCGCTCTTCGCGGCGCTGCTGGCGCTGGAGAACGCATATCAGGCGGCCATAATGGTGCCTACCGAGCTGCTGGCCGAGCAGCACCTGCGCACGTTCGGCGGGCTACTCAAGCCACTCGGAATCGAGCCTGCCTTTCTGAGCGGGAGCCTCGGCGCTCGTGAGCGCAAGGCGGTGCTGGCGCGCATGGCGTCCAGTGAGCCGCTACTCGTCGTGGGTACGCACGCTTTGGTGCAGTCCGCCGCATCGTTCGCCAATCTCGGCTTTGTTGCGATTGACGAGCAGCACAGGTTCGGGGTTGAGCAACGCGAAGCGCTGGCCGGAAAGGGCGCCGCTCCGGACACGCTTTTGATGACGGCGACGCCGATCCCACGCTCACTCGCGCTCACCACATACGGCGACCTTGATGTCAGCACTCTGGACGAGCGGCACGCGGGACGCGTTCCAATTCCGACGGTCGCGCGCGACGAGGCGGGGCGCGGACGCGTGTTCGCGTTCGTGCGGCGGGAGATAGAGGCGGGGCGTCAGGCGTACATCGTGTATCCTGTGATTGAAGAGTCGGAGAAGACCGATCTCAAGGCCGCGACGGTGATGTACGAGCAGCTCGCGACGTCTGTATTCCCGGAGCGCCGCGTTGCATTGCTACACGGTCGCATTGGCGCTGAGGAACGTGAGCGCACCATGCGTGGGTTTCGGGACGGCGAAATCGACGTACTCGTTGCAACGACGGTAATCGAGTTTGGGATCGATGTTCCGAATGCGACAGTCATGTTGATTGAGCACCCGGATCGATTTGGCTTGTCGCAGTTACACCAGATGCGCGGTCGCGTGGGACGCGGTGCCGCCGCTTCGTATTGCATTCTGCTCGGCGACGTCGGCGAAGAGGCAGCGCAACGTCTCGCCATTTTCACCGGAACTGACGACGGGTTTGAAATCGCGCGCGAGGATTTACGTCTGCGTGGCATGGGCGACCTGTTCGGCCAACGTCAGAGCGGCGAGGCAATGTTCAAAATTGCTGATCCGATCCGCGATGAGGCGCTCAACCTGGTTGCGCGCGAAGAGGCGGCGCGTGTGCTCGCGCGAGATCCAGAACTGGAAGCGGCGGAGCACAGCGGCATAAGGCGCGTGCTGCGCGAACGGTATGCCCGGGCGCTGGAGCTGTTTCGGGTTGGGTGAGACTTCACGCGCCACCGCAAGCCGCGGTGTCAGGGTCGCGGGTTCGCCAGCCTTCGCTTGATGCGGTCTAGCTCCGCGTTTGCTCGCGTCAGTTGCTCGCGCATCATTGTGATCTCCGTATCGCGTGCTTTCACGATCGAGTCGGGAACTGTGACCACGGTGCGAGCCGCGGCGGGAGCCGTCGCAGGCGCAAGCGTGGCTGCGACGGCCGCAGACATGCGCAACGAGTCGGCGCGGCACCTGGCGCGTAGAGTGTCGATCTGGCGGGACAGAGAGATCATGGTCGCGGAGTCCGCAGCGAATCTGCGCGCCGTAACGTCAGTGCGCTTGACGATGCGATAGCCGCAACCGCTACTGGCGGCAGCCCCGATGACGCAGGCGAGCGTCAACGCAGCGCGCCTTAGGGTCAAGCCGCGCTCCGCGCCGGGAACTGGCCGCTGCGCCGGATATCCGCCTTCGTCGGC
>JBPCNJ010000267.1:0-6389 GCA_051001375.1 Gemmatimonadaceae bacterium | reverse complement strand
GACTCGGCCTTGCTGATCGTGGCTTGGCGAACTCCCGCTGCCTCAGCGAGATCTCGCTGAGACCAGCCCTGAGCGTTACGCAGCTCTTCAATGCGCAGGCGTATCGGAGTCATAGTGAATGATACGCTTTTATTGCTGCAGACGCTAGTCGCTAGCCAGACTATTTGATCGCTACCCCTTGCCTATTGATACGTTTTTACGTATCATTAGTGGTAGAAGAAAGGGCCAGCCGCTGAATCCCCGCTAAGAGAAAGCGACTGACCCTCACACGAACCCCCGAAAGGGCCGCTCCTAAGAAGAATAGGTGAGCTGGCTCTTCGGATCAACCAAGAGGAGCCGTCCCATGTGTGCAGCACCGATTTACTTCCCGGGTTTCGTACCCAGCACCGCTGTCCGCCTCGCTGAAGAAGCGATCATCGCCGCCGAGGGTCCCCTCACTATTGGCGGCTACCAGTGCAGCAACTACAGCGATGCCGACTACCTACGTCGGATTGAGGCCGAATGCCGTGTCCGCGAAGCGGCACGCCGTGACCGCGTGCTCGCGAGAGGCTGCGTGTGGTGCGGCCAGTCGATCGAGGCGGGGCAGGATGTCGTGATTGTTGCCGGTCGCGCGATGCACGTAGACGCGTGTCAGAACCAGTTCGAGCAGATGGCTTACGGTGGCGATACCGAGCAGCTCCCGGAGGCGGCATGAAGGTCGCCACGACCGTTGGAGTGGACGACATATGGTCTACCCGGGAGTCTCACGCCATGGGTTACATATTCGGCTCTGATCCGCATCGCAACACCGAGATCGCCGTCGAGCTCATGACGGTGGTCGATCCTGACTGGCAGAACGTCGTGTGGCTTCGCGTGCAGCGGGATAGCACGCACGCTGCCGAATCGTGGGGCAAGGACCACAACACCCAGATAGTGCTGCTGGCCGATGAAGTAGACGCGCTAATTTCCGCGCTTCAATCAGTAGTGAGAGAGGCGCGCAAGAGCGGCGTGCTCGCGCCGGCGGAGGCTACGTGAGCGCGAGAGCGAAGGAAACCCCTGCAATGCTAACGGATGCGCAGAGGCTTGCGCTCGTTCACCTGGTGGAGGTGTGGAGCCCAATCTCCGACCGGCGATCAAAGCTGACCGCCTCGTATTTGCGACAGATCCACGGAAGCATTCGTTCAATTCTCAGCGGAGAGCGCACGGCGCGTGCGTCAGTTCTGTCGAAGGCGGCGACCAGATTCGCTAAGTGGGCCGCTGACCAGGACGCGGAATCTTTTGCGTGGGCAATTCCACTGACGGACGAAGAGGCCCAGGCACTACGGTCTGCGCTCGAAACTGCCGGGGTCTTAACTCTCTATGAAGAAAGTTACCGTGCGGAGAGTCTGGTTCTTGAACGGCGATCGCGGCTTGCAACGCAAGGTCTCATACCGACTTTCCCGCGACCGTCAACGTCCATGGCTCTCGCACCCTTCTTGTCGAGTGACGGCGAACCGATGGTGCTCGCGCTCGGCGCATGTAGCAGCGGCGAAGGATTGTCACTGCACCTACTGACGGCTGTCACCGGCACTAAGGGTTGGGGGTATCGGCTAGACGAGGATGGGCGCACTAACCGGGAAAACGTTCGATTCGCCGACGTGCTGGGCACCATCTGTGAGCATTACAACTCTCTTATTACAGAGGGTATCTACTCCGCGCCGTGGCAGCCGCACGGACACCCGGAGGGTGGAGCTTTGGTGGTAGTGGATCGCGACTCGCGCCTGGTTGCGATCCTCGACTACGCCAACGCTGACACCGATGTCCGCGGAGCACACCAGGACGCACAGGCTTTGCTCGACATGGCTCGCGCTCGCTACCAGCCGTCAGACTCGCTGCCTAGCGCGCCATCAAGTGGCTACCGCGATCCGTACAATGACGGCAACAAGCTCGACATGGACGACTGTGGCGAGGATTGGAAGCAGTGAACCCGATCCAGAGCAGGGCCGAAACACGTGCAACAGGGCAGTCTTGCCCTGTTGCACGTGCTCAACTCGGCGGGCGAGGATGCCACGAAGGCGACCGACGGCACCTGAATACCGGCTGTATGTCGCTGTGATCCTCAACCGCCAAGCGGCAACGTGACTCATCCAGCGGAGAAACGCTGTCCGGGCGGACTGTTCAACAATGGCATCAACCACTCCATCGCGCGCTGCCGGGCGTATTCGAGCCCGACTCCGGTGCGGCGCTCGCACTCCTCGAGCGCGCCGTTAATCGCCAACCATGCGTTATTAGGCTCAAGCCCTTCCATCGCGTGCTCTTCGTACCGATGCATTACGTAAGCGCGGAATTCGGCGTCGCCAATCTCTCTCCGTTCATAGCTGACGGGGATGCTGCATGGGTCCGCCGCGTCGGCATAGTGAGGCATTGTCATGACCCTGCGCTCGTGCGACTTGCGTGCCTGCACGTGGCTCCTCTCCGTTCGCTCCGGCCTTCCCCCGCTCCGAGCGCGCAGGATTGTGACGTGCGCTAGAACAATCGAACCTGCCATTCTGCAACTACAACAGGCGAATGAGTCGCCGAGGGTTAACGAAATACCTGTCTTCAACCTATTCCGCCGCAGCGAGCAACGCCGCCGCCAATCGCCGCGCGTCTGTGCGGGTTAAGTGATAGGAGTCGTAGCTGTTTGGGTAATCCACGTACATCGGCACCGTTCCGGATGCGTCCCGCTCAAGGACTACCAGCCGTGCCGGACAGTGTTCGTCCCCCACTGGCCCGTTGAAGACTGGCAGAACCGCGAGCGCCTTCACGATCTCACCGGTTGCGACGTGTCGCCATTCCTTCTCGCCGCCAAGCGGGAACGCGAGCGTGGCTTTGTCAGTCATACCAGGCCACCTCACGCGCTACGGCTGGGGCTTCCGCGTACAGTAGGTGGATCTTCCCGCGAGACTGGTGGAGCATCATGGCGAGCTCACCGCGCGGATCGCTCGGCCATTGGGCAGCAAATACGCCGGGCGAGGTTTCATCCTCACCGTCGATCGCTGCCGCGCCGCGCACATTCAGAAGTATCCGCCCGATCGCCGTGTACAGCACCTCAAGATCCACGGCGCCTTCGCTCTGACACGTGATCTGTATCCCCACGTCGGTAAGGCGATCTGGCGTGAATGTGCCAACCCCGGCTAGGATGTATCCGTCCATGCAGCGGCTGAACGCCAGCCTTCGCTCGCCAGTCGCACCCGGTGCCGGGAATCCACGACTGGTTCCCGGCGGAACAAGGTAGTCGGCACGCGTGACGTTCTTCCGCATTCGGTTGAGCGAGATGCCCCAACGCAGTCCGTCGAAAGTATACGGGTCGCGGAAGAGTGGTGCCCAACAGGGCGGGAGTATGTCAGTCATCGGTAATACCTTGGTTGGGTTTGAGGTGCGAGGATGATCTAAGTCCATGCGATGTGGCTCAGTTGTAGCGGCGACCGGGTTCATGCGGCGACCGGTATCGATGTCGGGACCGCCCGGGTCGCGAGCTCCGCCAAGCCCAAGAGCTCGGCGACCGTACGTGCTTGGCCGTCCTGCTGTCGTACGGCGATGCGCTCGTCCGCGGCCGCAAGTTCGTCTTCTGTTGCCGCTAGCAGTTCGGCGGTGAACCAGACCGACAGCACTGCGAAGAAAGGAGATGGCGCTCCGGTACCGGAGAGGCGCGCGGCGAGTTCGGGAGCTACTCGGGAGAGCGCATTGCCAATCGCTGGCGGGGGCGGCTCTGGCGACCGAAGTCGCAGACCGCTGCGCGCTCCACACTCGAGCACGGCTCCAGCCTGTACCGCCCAGCGGAGAACCGCGAGCAGGTCAGCGGCCGGTTCAGGTGATTTCTCAGGCGGCTTCATCTTCGCCGTAGCTTGCGGTGAAGTAGCCGCCGATCGCAGTCGAGTCGGGCAGAATGTGGGCACCGGTTCCCGTTCTGGTTCCTATAGCCGCGCGCTCGGGAACCGGTCCGTCGCTGTCGGTTCCCGCATCAGTTCCCACCCGGTTCCCAACCAGTTCCGGCCCGGTTCCCGAGTCGTTCAGGGACAAAACAGGCCGGTTGTCGCCGGTTCCCGCACCGGTTCCCGAGGGTGTTTCAATAGGGGGTCGGGAACCGGTCGTGGGAACCGGCGAAGCGGCGTACGTTGTGACCGGCGACTGCAGCGTTGCCCTTCCTTTTCCGGTCAATTGGTAGCGCTTCAAGACTGACTCAACCAGATCCTCCCGCGTGAGGTCCCGTAGTTCAAAGAGGACCGTTTCCTTTCGTACGTGCATCCGGTCTGACAGCTCGGTTCCCGAAGCAGGGTCTCTGGCGAGGTCTGCCATGATCCGTGCACGGAGCGGCATCGGCTTGTCTCCGATCGAGTAGAGGGCACCGTCGAAGTGGAGGCGCATGTTGACATTGACGCCGCGGCCCTTCCCGCGAAGCGTTCGCCGTCCGTCGTCTTCGTCCTCCTCGACCTCGCCTCCCCGTGCGGATGCCTCTGTCGGCTGTTGCGGCCGTTTCAGTGTCAGTACGATGTCAACCGAGGCCCCGAGCTGCACTGAGCCGCGGTACTCAGCCCCGTCCTTGGTCGTATGGTGAAGCACAACGATCGCAGCGCCCGTCTCGCGAGCCACGTTTACGTAGGGCCGAAAGAAAGCTGCGACCTCGTTGGCGTCGCGGTCCGATTCGATGCGGCCCGTCCAAAGCTCAGCGAGTGTGTCAATCACGACGAGCGCCGCACCAGTGGCGAGGATCTCCGAGCGCATCTCGACGGCCGTGGGGCGCTCGGGCTGGATCGTGAGTCCGTCAGGATTCCCGCCATATTGCTGGAAGCGGCGAACCGTGTCACCGAGCGGCTCGTCGATCGGATACCAAAGCACGCGAGCGGTTTCGAGATGTGTGCCGAGGAACTCGCCGCCGGTCGAGAGCGCTGCAGCTGCCTGACCCGTTAGCGTACTCTTGCCCGCCTTCTCGCGCGCTGAGAGCAGCGTGACGCGGCCGGCATACGCGATGTCAGGCACGATCGCGGGCGGCGGCTCCAGGAGCTCTGGGCGCGCGAGCAGCTCGCGTAATGAGTAAGGCACGTGCCGGCGCTTGCTCTCGAACTCGCGGGATTCGCGTCCGTTATTGTCGCCGTCTGCGGAGGTCTCTGGAGCAAAGGGGCACGCTTGCGCACGCAGGCCGTTCAGCGCCTCGAGAGTGCCGCCGGCCTCCA
Source organism: Gemmatimonadaceae bacterium (assembly GCA_051001375.1). Lineage (GTDB taxonomy): Bacteria > Gemmatimonadota > Gemmatimonadetes > Gemmatimonadales > Gemmatimonadaceae > Fen-1247. Next base: position 1,218 of record JBPCNJ010000267.1, on the reverse strand, counting down.
GCCACTCGACTACATCGCCCTTGTCGGGGAGGTTGGGAAGGCGGACAATTTTGATCGCCCCAGCTACTCCGAAGAGTGCTTCCGCAGCGGTGCGCATGTGCGCTTCGCCGGCCTCGTCAGCGTCTGGTAATAGAACAACCTTAGCCCCGCGTAATGACTCAGCGTACGGCGGCACCGCGTCTTTATGGAGCCACTTCCCTGCGCCGCCTGAAGCGGTTGTAGTGCACACGCCGAACGCCTCGCGCAGTGCGTCTGCTGCTTGCTCACCTTCGACGAGATAGACGATCGCTCCGCGCTCCATCGTTGCCCGCACCTCTGGGAGGCGATAGAGGACGCGCCTGATGCCCTTCATTCCATCCTTCCCGGCGACGAACTCTCCACTGGACGAGTCGTACCGCTCCTGCCAGAACTGCTTGCCGCGTCCGTCGCTGAAGTCGGATCGGACCACACGGAAGCGCGGCGATCCGTCTTCGGCTCGATACACGTACTCGGTGCGGCGAACACCATCGGCTCCGCGCGCTTTTCCCAAGCGGTCGGCCTGCTCTGCCCAATCATCAAAGAGCGCTGCGGGCTCGAGGCCGAGCGATACCGCGATCGCATCTGCAGTACACCCGTGCGAGTGACAGAATACAAGGACTCCGGAATTGCCCTGAGTGACAGCAAGGTTCGGGTCGTCGCCACCGTGCGCAGGGCATGCGACCCGCCCAGCGGCGTTAATCTGGGTGCCTCTGAGCGCGAGTGCTTCTGTTACCCGCCGAAGCCCGTCACCGATTGCCACGAGAGACCTCCCGCCGCCCCACACGACGCACCAGGCGCACTCTCCGGCCGCTCCTGCGCGCACGGTCCAGCGACACTTGCTCCGCCCACTCTCGCGGCCACAGGCGTCGACACTGCGCGTCGGTAAGCGGTGTGTCTCCGGGGCCAAGCGGCATGATCGCGTCCAGCTCGCATAACGTTCGAACAAGAGGTATCACGCATGCGTTGCGCTGCGCTCGATCATCGATCAACTTTGTAGTTGCAACACGCGCCACCTTCTGGCCCCCTGTCATGCGGCCCATCCGCAGACGGGGGGCTTTGCGTTTCGAATCGCCTCCCACTTCACGCGGCCTCCTTCGGCTGCGCCGCATCCGACGTTGAAGTGCGCCGGCGTGCATCCATCCAGGCGTCTAAGTCGGCCACATAATAAAAAATTCTTGATCCCGCTTTCACGTATCCTGG
>JBPCNJ010000266.1:0-15257 GCA_051001375.1 Gemmatimonadaceae bacterium | reverse complement strand
ATGTTGACGTGATCGTTGGGATGCACCGGCGCGTACTTGCCGCGCGCGCCGCCCAACAACTCATTTGCGCGATTGGCCAAAACCTCGTTGGTGTTCATGTTGTGCGAGGTGCCGGCCCCAGCCTGATACACACCCACGACGAACTGATCGCGCCAGTCGCCACTCAGGACTTCGTCCGCTGCGTGGACAACTGCATCGGCCAGCTTCGGATCCAGGCGACCGGTTTCCTTGTGCGTCAGCGCGGCGGCTCTTTTTATGCGCACCACCGCGTCAATGAATGCGGGGAGCGGACGGATGCCGCTGATCGGGAAGTTCTCGACTGCACGCATCGTCTGCACGCCGTACATCGCGTCTGAGGGAACCGCGAGCTCGCCTAGCGGGTCCTTTTCAATCCGTGTCGCGTTTGACATTAACTGTTCCGTTCAGGAAAGGGTTGCTGCGCAGTTCGGCCGTGATGGTGGTTGGGGCGCCGTGACCAGGGTAAACCATGGTCTCGCCCGGCAGCGCGCTTATCGTCTCGAGGGATTGCGCCATATGCGTTGGGTTGGCGAGCGGCAGATCGGTGCGGCCGATGGATCCAGCGAAGAGGAGGTCGCCGCCTAGCGTCACGCCGTTGCCGTTAAAAATTACGTGTCCGGGGCTGTGGCCAGGTGTATGGATCACTTCGAAGGCAAGATTGCCCACGTGCATGACGTCGCCGTGCCGCAGCTCGACATCCGGTGCATCGGGCTGGTCAAATGGTACGCCGTAGCCCTCCGCGAAGAGCGAAGAAGAGTCGTACATTGGGCGATCCGCTGGATGCAGGTGCACCGGAACGTCGTGCTTGCGCCGGATGGCGGAGATAGCGCCGATGTGATCCAGATGCCCGTGCGTGAGCCAGATAGCGGTAAGCGACGCACCACTCTCGTCCAACATATGCAGCAGTCGATCGGCATCGGCGCCCGGATCGATCAACACGGCCTCCCTCGTTTCATCATCAACCACGAGGTAGCTATTCTCCTGAAACGGGCCAACAGTGCGCGATACAATTTTCATACAGTTCTCAAACGGCGTAGCCACCCGTCGCGACGATCTTGCCCGAGCCGCCGTCGCGTATTGACGTGAGATATTTCTCGACGGCGATAGCAGCCGTGGTACCATCGCCTGCCGCGGTGGTCACCTGGCGCGTGAGTTGCGCACGTACGTCGCCCGCGGCAAAGAGCCCCTTGATGGATGTTTCCATGTTCACGTCGGTCACCAAATATCCCATGTCGTCGTGATCCACGTGTCCCTCGATGATGCCCGTGTTGGGACGGAAGCCGATGAACACGAACATGGCCGTGGCGGCGAGATCACGCAGCTCGTGGGTATGGGAGTCGCGCAGCTTGAGATTGGAGACAAATCCCTGCGCATCCGCTTCGACTCGGTCGACGAGAGTGTTCCAGATCACCTCAATCTTGGGATTCTCGAAGAGGCGTTTCTGCAAAATCTTGGAGGCGCGCAGCTCACCGCGCCGGTGAATCAGGTAAACTTTTTCACCGTATCGGGTGAGGAAGTCAGCTTCCTCGACAGCAGCGTCACCGCCACCAACGACGGCAATGGTGTGACCTTTGAAAAACGCGCCGTCGCAGATGGCACAGTAGGACACTCCCTTGCCGGCGTACTCCATCTCACCGGGAATGCCCAGCTTGATCGGCGTACCACCTGACGTGACGATCACCGCTGGCGCACGAAAGATGTCGTCTGAGTCGGTTGCGATCTCGAACTTGCCGTCGTCCAGCTTGCGCACGGTCATTGCCGTTCCCTGGCGGAACTCAGCACCGAATTTCTTCGCATGGCTCTCGAAGCGCTGTGCCAGGTCCCACCCTTCGATGTGCTCGCAGCCCGGGTAATCCTCGATGGTTGCGGTGTTCAGAAGCTCGCCGCCGGACGCCCCGCGCTCCAGCACGGCGACCTTGAGCATCGAGCGTCCGGCGTACATGCCCGCGGTCATCCCGGCCGGCCCGGCACCGACGACGACCACATCGTATTCAAAAGTCTGGCCCACGTATTTCTATTTCGGTTTTCGCGCACTTCCCACATGAAGCACGTTGAGTGCACCGTGGCAGTGGGACACCGTCCCGACCAACACGTCCGCGGCGGAGTCAGCGGCGGCGGTGCGAACGAAGTCGTCAGCGGCGACCACATCGCGCGTATCAAACATCCCGACACCAAAAGCGCGGTGGGTGCAGTGAAATATAACCGGCCCGAGTAGCCTGCCCTCGGCCTCCGTAGCGCGTGCCACGAGTTGACGGGCGGACTCAGGCATGGTCCAGTCGCGCTCGCCGCGCGTGTGTGGGCAGAGCCTTGGCTCAATGCAGTTGATGGGGCATGTCCAGGTCGCGAAGCTCACGTAATGCGTTCCGTCAGGCGCGGAGCTCTGCCATGGCGTGTCCGGCTGAGTCGCGAGCGGAACAGTCCTGATGTCGCGGCCCGGCCATCGCTGTCGTGCGCGCTCCAGTAACCACTGGTACATGAGATGTGGCATGAGCGGCGATGGAACAATCGCGTCGGCGCTGTCGCTTGCCGCCGCGGAAAGATACCGGTCGAAGAAGCCAACCCAGTCAGCGGTAGCGAGCGTTATGTCGGCTCCGAGTATGGAGACTGCGCAGTGTGGATCGCGGTCAACGACAGTCACGCGGTCGTAGATGATCGCGTTGGAAGCTCGCGCGCGCTCAAGCTGACGCACGTAATACGAGCCGTAGCAGCCGCCGCCGACTACAACAATGTTGCCGTACGATCCAGGCTCAGGTGCGGACATGTCGTCCACCGTCCACAATGATCGTCTCGCCGGTCACGTAATCCGACCTGGCGAGGTAGAGCACTGCATCAGCGACATCGGTCGGAGAACCCAGGCGTCGGAGCGGAGTGGTAGCCGCGAGGTGCTGCGCCGCATCGGCGTCCCATCCGTCGGGGAGAAGCACCGCACCGGGCGCCACGGCGTTAACGCGAATGTCGGGAGCAAGCGCGTGCGCCAGAGCGCGCGTCATCTGCACCAGGCCGGCCTTGGAGATGGAGTGCGGTACATACGCGGGCCACGTTTCGAAGGCTGCGAGATCGGCAATGTTCACGATACTCCCGCGGCTGCGCGCAAGGCACGGGCGCGCGGCCTGACACAGAAAGAACGGAGCTCGAAGATTAAGCGCGAAAATCGCATCCCACTCTTCCGGACTCACGTCACCGACGGGAGTCCGCCGCATGACGGCCGCGGAATTTACCAATAGGTTGAGTGACCCAAAGTGTTCCGTGACCGCAGATATCAGTTGTGACGGCGCTTCCGGCCGGCTCAGATCCGCGCGAAAGGCCATCGCGTCCGCGCCGCTCGAATGCAGATCGCTGACCAGATCCTCTGCTCCCGTCGCGGCGTTGAGGTAGTGCACGGCTACGCGCATCCCCACGCCAGCGAGTGCGACGGTCAGTGCTTTACCGACGCGATGTGCGCCACCGGTGATCAACGCAACGCGATCGGCGAGTTGCACGGCAGCCACGTGCTGGCCCTGGCTACGCGAGGCGCGTCACGCCGCGCGCGGCGACGAGCGCGTCCTGCTGCGCGAGCCACGCGGACGGGACCTGCATGTTGCCCAACGTGCGATATCCCTCAGTCGCACCGTGCCAGTCGGACCCGCCGCTCGGCACCAAACCAAATTCGGCAACGAGTGCGCCGAGCCGTTCGACGTCAAGTGGGGAATGACTGGGATGACGAACTTCCACTCCGTCCATTCCAAGCGCAGCCAGATGCTCAACTCTCGTGCGTGTTCCTTCGCGTGACGGATGCGCCCAGACCGCGAGCGCGCCGGCGGAGTGCGCCAATGCGATTGCGTCAGCGACCGTAAAGCGCGGCTTGGGGACGTAGGCCGGGCGTCCGTTGCCGAGGTAGCGATCGAATGCCTCACGATTGTCCACGACGTGGCCGGCTTGCAGCAGCGCCCGCGCAACGTGTGGACGCCCAACGGCGCCGCCCGCGGCCTCGCGCAGTACAGAGTCCATCGACACCGGTGCGCCGAGGCGCACGAGCCGATCGACCATGGCCTGTGCTCGGTCTACGCGCTCGTGCTGAAAAAGCGCGAGGCTAGGCGCAATCGCTTCCCCGTCGCTGATGTGCAGTGCGAGTAGGTGGATCTCAAAGTCGCCGTCGTATGCGCTCAGCTCACAGCCGGGCACGACGCGGACACCGAGCCGAGCGCCGGCGGCGACAGCTTCGGGCAACCCGGCGACGGTGTCGTGATCCGTCAGCGCGATGGCCCCAATCCCAACGCGCTCCGCCGCGACAATCACATCGGTTGGCGATACTGCGCCGTCCGACGCGGTGGAGTGGGAGTGTAGATCTACGTTTCTGGCTTCGCCCTGCGTAGCGCCGCCGAAGCTCACCAACTCACCGCGCGTAGAACATTTCAGGCGACATCCCACTGGGCTGCGAATGCGCGAAGTAGTTCAGGAGATCGGCGTCGCTCAGTTGCGCGAAAGATTGTTCACGCGCACGTGACTCCTGCGGAGAATAGCGCACGACCCGCGACTCACGCTCGGCGCCTTCACCGCGCGAAAATATGAGCGTGAACTCGTCCTTGGTGTTGGCGGTTATCTCGCCCGAAGGGTACACGCGCCAAACGGCGCCATTGACTGCTAACGTTCGAAAAGGCATCAGTCCAACTCCACTTGCTGGTACAGAGGGATCGGAAAACGCAACGACTCTGACTCAGACAGAGTGCAGTACGCCATCCCCAGAGCTTCCTCGTCGTCACCCTCGATGAACTCGATAAAGGAGCCGCGAACCTCCGCGTCCTCGAAGACCCAGAAGCGGCAGTTTGCGGCTCGGAAATGGGCAGCTTTGGCGCGAAGGGTGGCCATGTAGCGCGCCCTGTCGGACGACGGGATGGCCGTTCGCTCGATGGTCAGCGCGCGTGGCATGCTATCAGATGACTCCGTTCTCTGGGAACTGTTCGATGTTGCGCTTGACCGCGGCGAGGAACTGGTCCGCGGTTGCGCCGTCAACGACGCGGTGATCGAACGAGATAGAGAAGTACGCGCAGGTCCGAATCGCGATGGTATCCTCGCCGTCGGTACCTGTGATGACGCGAGCCCGCTTCTCGATGGTGCCGACGCCCATGATTGCAACCTGCGGCTGGTTGATGATCGGCGTACCCATGAGCGAGCCGAACACACCGGGGTTGGTGATGGTGAAGGTGCCACCCTGCACCTCCTCCGGGGAGAGCTTCTTGGCGCGTGCGCGTCGAGCGAGGTCGTTAAGGGAGCGAGTCAGCCCGGTGAGGGACAGATCATCTGCGTTCTTGACGACCGGAACAATCAGGCCCCAATCCAGCGCGACCGCGATTCCGACATTGATCGAGCCACGGTAGATGATATCGGTTCCGGCGACGGACGAATTCATCACCGGGTATTCCTTAATCGCGTCGACAGTTGCCTTGATGATGAACGGCATGAACGACAGCTTCTCGCCGGTCGCCGCCTCGAAGTCACGACGCTTCGCGGTGCGCATACGTGCAACGCGGGTGAAGTCCACTTCCATGAACGACGTTATGTGCGCCGACGTGCGTCGCGAGGCCACCATGTGGTCGCTGATGAGCGCGCGCATCTTGGACATCTGCTCCACGCGATCGCCGGGACCGGGCTGCGGGAGCGGGCCGTGCGAATCGCCGACCCCGCCAGGTGCGTGCATCGATGGCTGCGGCATCCTATGCGCGCCGGCGCCCAGTGCCGGCGCGGGCGATGCGAGGTGGCCCAGCAGATCGCGTTTGGTTACGCGACCGGCGATACCGCTCCCCTGCATGGCCGAGATATCCACGCCGTGGTCGGCGGCCATCTTGCGGACTAGCGGCGACGACTTGGTCCTGATTCGCGACTCGAAGGAATTGTCGGAGCCGTCCGAACTGTCGCCGGCGCCGTTGCCCAAATTTCCTACGTTGCCTGCGTTACCTGAGTGCGCCGCAGCCGAAGTGCCAGCAGGCATGGCATCGACCTGCGCGGGTGCCGACGTCGAAGCCGGAGCACCGTCAGCGGCCGGCTGCTTGGACGAAGCCGAAGCGGCTGCAGCAGGAGCGGCAGGTGCCGCGGGTGCCTCGACGGCTGCGCCCTTCTCCGTTTCGATGCGAGCGACCAGAGTCTGAACGGGGACCGTCTGGCCCTCGGTGACCAGGATCTCGACGATGGTCCCAGCATTGGGCGCAGGGATCTCCGCATCAACCTTGTCAGTTGAGATCTCGAACATCGGCTCGTCACGCTTGACGTCGTCGCCGACTTTCTTGAGCCACTTGGACAGCGTTCCTTCCGCGATGGACTCGCCCATCTGGGGCATGATCACATCAATCCGAGCCATTTATGACCTCCGGCCTCTAAGCCGCATAATCGACACCACCGGGACGAGAACAATTCCGACGAGCATCCCGACCAGGGCAAACTTATTCCAATCACAGGCGGGAACGCCCGTCGGCGCCTCGCACCGACGCACTGAGCCGACGATCCACGCTATGAGCACTCCGATCATCCCGCCGCCGAAAAAACCGGCGATCGCCGAAAAGCAGCCGGCTCCGACCAGCGCGCTGGCGGCAACCGAATCGTCGGGATGCGTATCCATCAATATGCCACAAGCCGCCGGAGAGCCCGAACAATATCGGACGTCTGCGGCAGCACATAATCCTCCAGCGGAGGCGAGTACGGTAGCGGAACGTCTGCGGCCGTCACCCGCAGCACCGGCGCGTCCAGCCACTCGAAGGCCATTTCATTGATGCGCGCGGTGATCTCGCCAGCGATCCCGCCCGTGCGCGTGTCCTCGTGCACTACCAACACCCGGTTGGTCTTCTTCACCGTGGCAACGATGGCCTCGTCATCCAGCGGGAGAAGCGTGCGCAGATCGATGACCTCCACCGACACGCCGTCCTCCAGCTGAAGCTGTTCCGCGGCTTCGAGCGCCTTCCAGAGCGCAGCGGCGTACGTGATGACCGAAACGTCTGTCCCCTCGCGTGCCGTGCGTGCCTTTCCTATCGGTACCAGTACGTCACCGGGAGGGAGCGTCTCCTTCACCCGCCGGTACAGATACTTGTGCTCGAAGAACAGAACGCAATCATCATCCCGAATGGCGGATTTGAGCAGCCCCTTGGCATCGGATGCGGTGGCCGGACTCACGATCTTGAGCCCAGGCGTGTGGAAGAACGCCGCTTCCGGATTCTGGGAGTGGAACGGGCCACCGCGCACGTAACCGCCGCTAGGCCCTCGCACCACCATGGGGCACGGCAGGCCGGTTCGGTACCGCGCGGTCGCGACATAGTTGGTGAGCATGTCGTACGCATTTGAGATGAAGTCCATGAACTGCATCTCGCAGACAGGACGCATCCCCATATGTGCCGCGCCGGCGCCCGCTCCTACAATCGCGACCTCTGATATTGGCGTGTCGATGACGCGCGATTGCCCGAATTTCGCAGCGAGTCCGTCGGTGACCTTGAACGCACCACCATACGCGCCGATATCCTCACCCAGGCAGAAGACGTTCGGGTCGCGCTCCATTTCCTCGAACAGCGCTTCCCGAATTGCTTCGAGATAAGTGACCTCAGCCATTGAACGTCCCCCACCCTTCGGCCCGCTCGTGCGCATCCACCGCACTGCCGACGTCGGTTCGGAACCAGAGCGGCTCGACCATGTCGTGATCAGCATACACGCCACGCAGCGCTTCAATCGGATCAGGCATCGGCGACAACTCGGCCTCATCAGTCGCGATATCAATTTCACGTGTCACGCGCTCGTCGATCGCGCGAATCTCGCCGTCGCGAACGTGTTCAGTGTCGCTCAGCACGGCGATAAAGCGGTCGAGCGGATCGTTCTCCGCGGCCCATCGGTCGATCTCACCGTCGGGGACGTACGACTGATTGTCGTGCTCCGCGTGTCCTTTTCGACGATACGTGATTAGCTCAACGAGTGTGACGCCGCCGCCCCCACGCGCACGCTCCACTGCCCGCTTGGTGACGTCGTACACCGCGAGCACATCGTTTCCGTCGGCCTGCTCACCCGGAATGCCGTAGCCAATCGCCTTGTCCACGAACGACTTAGCGGCGGTCTGCCTCGACAACGGGGTGGAGTACGCGTACCCATTGTTCTCGACCACGACCACGAGCGGACAGCGTTGCACGGCCGCGAAGTTGATACCCTCGTGAAATGCGCCCGTGGAAGTCGCGCCGTCGCCAATGAAGACAAGCCCGACGCGATCCTCACCGCGTAGCTTCGCCGCGAGGGTGACGCCCGCCATGACCGGGACCATGTCGCCCAGATGCGAAATCTGCCCGATGAAGCCGCGCTCAACGCTGCCGAAGTGGATGTTGAGCTCCTTGCCCTTCGGCGGAGAGGCACCCTTGGCCATGTACTGCCGAATAACTTCCACCGGGGTGGCGCCGCGCACCAGCATCGCGCCCAGATTGCGAATCAGGGGGGAGAGAATGTCACCGTTGGAGTGGTCCAGCGCGTACGCCGCTCCGACCGCGTCCGCTTCCTGGCCGAGCGACCGAAAGAGGCCGCCAATGACCTTTGTCTGGCGGTACAGATTCACCAGGCGCTCTTCCAGCGAGCGCGTCAGTCGCATGTAGTAATACAGCTCGAGCTTCTGCTCGCGCGTGAGCGCCGTACCGGCCATTGCGAGGGCCGTCAGAACGCTGCGGCCAGCGTGACTGCCGGATCTGCGGCGCGATGCAGCTCCACGTAGAAGCGCTTGGCGTTGCGGTCCAGTCTGCTCTCGCCCATCTGGTCGGTATCGATCTCGACGAAGGTGTAATGGCCGGCTTCCGACCGGGCGCTCAGCCGCAGCGTGCCTAGCGGTCCCGCATAAGTGCGCGACCGAGCGGCCGACGCGGTGAGCTTCTCTTCGATCGTCGGAAAGAAAGCATCCGCTTGTGCCAGTACCTGCACCGGCGTCAGGTGCGAACGATAGAAATGTCGCATGTCAGTGTCTGGTTGTATCGGTTCCCGCCGGCGATCCCACCGGCGGCGCCATCAGAACCGTCTGTTGCCAGTCCTGGGTCCGCTCCAGTGTCTTGGTCGAGTCACGCCGGAATTGCATCCCGATCGACCATTCGCCGGAAACCGGGAAGCGAACGTGGGCATAGTACGTACCAGGCTCCCTTCCCCTGGCAAAGCCATCACCAGCCTGCGCGCGGTCGGGACTGGTAGCAAAGATTCTTCCCTCACCGGTCTGGATTGGCTGGCCGGAGTCCTTGTCCTGCACGACCACTTTAAACGTCGTGGTTTGTTCTGCGACAGGCGGCAGCGGCGAGACGCTGATGCGGAAAGCCATGTCGTTGGTCCACTGGCGCATTTCGATGCTGCGATCACCACCGCCGCAAGCCACGGCGGTGACCGCCGCCGCGACAGCAATTACGGAACGCGCCACGGTGCGCACGAGCGCACACCGTGGCGAACGAAACATCGAGATCTCGATCATGAAGCGTAGTATTCCAGCCCGAGGTGGGTAATTTGTTCCTCGCCCATGAGATGGCGTAGCGTGTTCTTCAGCTTGGTCTGCTGGATGAACAGATCGTGCTCAGGCTGGAGACCCGGGGCAGCCATCGGGCTCTTGTAGTAGAACGACAGCCACTCCTGAATTCCCTTGAGCCCGGCGCGCTGGGCGAAGTCGCTGAACAGCGCGAGATCGAGCACGATTGGGGCAGCGAGAATGGAATCGCGACACAGAAAGTTGATCTTGATCTGCATCGGGTAGTTCATCCACCCGAAGATGTCGATGTTGTCCCACCCTTCCTTGTTGTCACCGCGCGGCGGATAGTAATTGATGCGCACCACGTGCGAGAAATCCTTGTACAGCTCCGGGTACTGCTCCGGCTGCAGGATGGTGTGCAGCACCGACAGCTTGGACTCTTCCTTGGTCTTGAACGATGCTGGATCATCCAGGACCTCGCCGTCGCGGTTGCCGAGTATGTTGGTGGAGTACCAGCCGGCGAGCCCGAGCATGCGCGCCTTGATACCGGGGGCGATGATCGTCTTCATCCATGTCTGACCGGTCTTGAAGTCCTTGCCCGAAACCGGAACGTTGTTCTGTTGCGCCAACTGCAGAATTGCGGGAATGTCGACCGTAAGATTGGGCGCGCCGTTGGCGAACGGAACGCCTTCCATCATTGCCGCATACGCGTACAGCATCGACGGAGCTATCGCGTCATCGTTGTTGTCCATCGCGCGCTCGAACTGCTCCACCGTTGCATGCTGCGGTCCCGGCCGGATGAAGATCTCGGTCGAAGCACACCACACGATGACAACGCGGTCGAGCTTGTTGCGCGCCTTGAAGTCGCGGATGTCCTGCCGCAGCTGCTCGGCCAGATCGCGCTTGGTCTTTCCCGTTTTGACGTTGGTGCCGTTCAGTCGCGTGACGTACTTGTTGTCGAAGACCGCGGGCATCGGTTTGATGCTGGCGAGGAAATCAGCGACGGGCGCGATGTCCCTTTCGTCCAGTACACCGGCCTTGCGAGCGGCCGTGAGCGCGTCGTCCGGGATAGGATCCCACGCGCCGAAGACGATATCGTTCAGATCGGCCAGCGGGACGAATTCCTTGATCAGCGGCGCTCTACTCTCGGTGCGCTTGCCCAGGCGAATGGTCGACATCTGGGTCAGGGATCAGATCGGCTTGGACAGGCCCCGGCGAATGCTCTCGACACCGGCGATAAACGTGGTGGCGACGGCGCCCAGACCAGGCGTCAGGATACCGAGCTTGCCCGTGGCGGGTGCGATGTTGGGAGGCGTGTTCGAACGATCGTTGGGATGGTCGGACGGAGTGGAAGAATTAGGCATTCACGAGGGGTTTCTTGGCCGTAGCCTTGTAAACGAAGTTGATCCGCTGGACAGCGGTCATCCACGCAGTGACGGTAAGCAGAACGACGATGGCCATGAGCACCCATCCGTCGAGCGCCAAGCCGAAGAGTGCCTGTGGTGCGGATAATAACACCACGCGCTCCGGCCGCTGCATTAGGCCGACCTTTGCGTCGATCCCCAGCGCCTCGGCACGCGCACGGGTGTACGACACCAGAAAGGTCCCGATGATGCCGGCGAGACAGACTACGACCATCGGAATATTGTGATAAACGGGCGAGGACGCGTAGAACACCGCCAGGCCCGCCATCACGCCGCCGTCAGCGACCCGGTCCAGAGTGGAATCATAGAACGCGCCGAAGACGGTTGAGGTGCCGGTCCTACGGGCGACCGTCCCATCCAGCACATCGAAGAGCGCAGTCACGCCGATGATGAATCCGGCGGTGCGGATATGGCCCAGCGCGTACACGACTGCCGCGGTAAGGGAGCAGATCGTTCCGACCGTGGTTATAGCGTTGGGACTTACCCGCCGCCGGACGAGGAAGTCAGCGGCCGGCTCAATTACCCGCAAATAACCGGCCTTGATCGCCTCCCATAGCGCCTTCATTCGCGTGGAAGCTAGCCGTCAACTGGCTCGGCGGCTAGGGCGCTTGCACTATGGAACTTGCCACTCGTACAGCCCGGTCAGGGTCACGTTGTCGCGCGTGTAGCTGCGCGAGCCGTCCACCGGCGTCGCCTTGAGCGTGACACTAGTACCTGCGGCGATGCCCGGTACGTTCATAGTCGCGTCACTGCTCGACGGCACCTGCTTGAGGAACACGTCGGTACCGCCGTTCACGACGTACACGTTGAGTGGCTGCGTCAGGTTATTGGTCACGCGGAGCGTCACCTCGCTCGCTGCCTGAGGAGCGGTGCGCACTTCCACCTGTCTCGGACCGCACGCGGTGAATGGGACAGCGGCGGTAAGGATTACGAGCGCTGCAACGAGTGGCTTCATGGGCTCTCCGTGAGGGTTTGGGTCGGGTCTGGGCAGCAACCGGCGCGCTGGGACCGCCGCCCGTGCGCTACGCAGGTCAGTATAGCAAGTACTTCCGCACTCGCTGCCTGAACGCATAGGCTGGGCCGTAGGTCCGGTCAATTACCACGTCGGGATTGTCCCCGCGTAGAATCGCTACACGAACAGCACTCGATCCGAACAGGCGATCGAAGCGAGTCTCGTCGATCGTCAGCTGAGTTGGGTGCGCCGCGTGGATGGCGGACAGGAGATCGGCGCTCAGCCTGGACGTGCTGAGCGAATTGCGCTCAGTGACCTCAATCCGGATGCCGTGCACTAGCTGGCCGTTGAACTTGCCGTCACCTGGTCCGCGCGGTGTGAAGTCCTCCGGAAAGAAGCGCACTCCGTTTACCTGCCGGTCTCTGAGCAGACTGATGACGCGGGCGGCATTCATCCACGGTGCGCCGATCAGCCGGAACGATTCCGGCGTTCCACGCCCGACCGAAAGGTTGGTAGCCTCGAACGCGACCAGCCCAGTGTACAGGATCTCGCTCTCGAACGAATGCAGGTTGGGCGACGGAGCGATAAAAGGCAGCCCGGTGCGGTCGAACCAGACCTCGCGGCTCCAGTTGCGCGCCGGGATCACGTGCAGGTCGGCACCGATCTTCAGCTCGTCATTATAGAAGCGGCCGAGCTCCCCCAGAGTCATTCCGTGTCTCAGCGGGATTGGATACAAAGCCCACGCTATTCCCGGCTGACCCGCCGCAAGGTCGCCAGGATGGGCCAGCGTCGTATCCAGAATGGGCCCTTCGACTATGGAGCCCGTGATCGGGTTCGGGCGATCGAGAATGATCACGGGCTTTTTGAGCCGCGCGGCGGCGCGCATGGTGTACACCATCGCCCCTTCGTACGTCCAGGTGCGGGAACCCACGTCCTGGAGGTCAATCAGGACCATGTCGACGGCATTGATCGCTGAGTCGGGCGGTGGCATCGTCTCCGAGCCGTACAGCGAGATCACCGGAAGACGGGAGGCGCGATCGACTCCAGAAGCGATCCCGGTGCGGTCCTCGGTTCCGTTGATGCCGTGCTCCGGTGAAAAGATCATCACCAGATTCGCCTTCACGTTCCGAGCTCGGCGGTCGGTCCGTAGCAGGTCCACGTCGCGGCGCCCCTTTTCGTCAACGCTGGCCTGGTTGGCCAGGATCGCGAGCCGCTTCCCCGCGATGAGGGAGGCGCTGTCCGCGAGGAGGACGGAAATCCCGGGGTGCACGGTTGCCTCCGGCAGGTCGCTTGGATCGTCTACACGGTGGTAGATCACCGTGCATGCGGAACTCAGCACCAGTAGCGCAAGAAGAGGCAAAGCAAGCGGTCGCGGCATCGCGGTGTGTCCGGTAAGTTGTGTGGTCTGAAATAATCGCAAACAGCGAGCCTTTGTGCTATGACTCTCACCGCAATCGACTGGGCGATCGTCGCCGCGTACTTCCTGATCTCCGCCGGGATCGGCCTCCTCTTCGCAAAAAAAGGAGGAGAAAGTCTCAGCGAATACTTCCTTTCGGGTCGCGACGTGAGCTGGTGGCTGGCTGGAACGTCGATGGTTGCAACGACGTTCGCGGCTGATACCCCACTGGTGGTCACGGGTTTGGTGGCCGCGCACGGAGTGGCCGGAAACTGGCTCTGGTGGAACATGCTGATGAGCGGGATGCTCACCGTGTTCTTCTTCGCGCGGCTGTGGCGTCGAGCCAACGTGATGACGGACGTGGAGTTCGCCGAAATCCGGTACGGAGGCAAGCCCGCCACCTTTTTGCGCGGTTTCCGTGCGCTGTACCTGGCGATCCCGATCAACCTGATCATTCTGGGCTGGGTCACTCGCGCGATGATCAAGATCCTCACCATCGCGCTGGGTCTCCGCACGGTTCACATCGCGGGGCTCGCCGTTTCCGGCGAGGTGATCGCGGTCGGGATCTGTTTCGTCATCACCATGATGTATTCAGTGGCCGCTGGAATGTGGGCGGTTCTATGGACCGACCTCATCCAGTTCGTGATCAAGATGAGCGCCGTCATCATTCTGGCCGTGTACGCAGTGCGTGCGGTGGGCGGAATGGGCGCGCTCAGGTCCGGGCTCGCCGCACGTTTCGGCAGTGAGGACGCGGCGCTGTCGGTGCTGCCGGTGCACGTGTCCGGGAACGGAGTCACGGCATATGCGTGGATGCCTCTGGTAGCGCTGGGTGTGTTCCTCTCCGTGCAGTGGTGGGCGGCGTGGTATCCGGGCGCTGAGCCCGGCGGCGGCGGCTATATCGCCCAGCGAATCTTTTCGGCCAAGACGGAAAAGGACGGTGTTCTGGCGACGCTCTTTTTCCAGGTGGCACACTACGCGATTCGGCCGTGGCCCTGGATAATCACGGGTCTGGCGTCGCTACTGCTGTACCCCAACCTGGTTGACAAGGAATCCGGCTACGTCAAGGCGTTTGTGGATCTCCTCCCCACGCCGTGGCGTGGCTTCATGATGGCCGGCTTCGCGGCGGCGTACATGTCCACGGTAGGAACGCAGTTAAATTGGGGCGCGTCGTACCTGGTGAACGACTTTTACAAGCGATTCCTGCGCAAGGACGAGACGCAGGCGCACTACGTGGCGGTGTCGCGTTGGACCACGATCGGGCTTTTCCTCGCGTCGGTGGTAGTGACGTCGCAGCTGTCCACTGTGGAAGGGGCATGGAAGTTCCTGCTGGCGCTGGGCGCTGGAACGGGGCTCGTCCTCATTTTGCGCTGGTACTGGTGGCGCATCAATGCGTGGTCCGAGATCAGCGCGATGATCGCGTCGTTCGTGACGTCGCTGCTGCTGTTCCGGCCGGTGCACGCTCGCTTCGCCGCTGACGACCTGCGTGGTGACGCGTGGCTCATGCTTCTGATTGTGGCCGTGAGCACGGTGGTCTGGGTTAGCGTCACGTTCCTCACCGCTCCGGAATCGGATGCGACACTGGACTCGTTCTATCAGCGGGTGCGCCCCGGGGGCCCGGGGTGGCGAACGGTATCCGAACGGTTGGGTTATGGCGCGGAGTCGATTCCGGGCGGCGCACTGGCGTGGTCCAACTGGGTCGCCGGAATTGTGGGGGTGTACGCGACCTTATTTGGGATCGGGAAGCTGGTCTTTGGCGAGTTCGGAGCCGGAACGATTCTACTGGTGATTGGCGTCGTAGCCTTTGCCTGGATCGCGCGCAACTTCCAGGCGGATCTGATCCCGGACATTGGTGAGATGCCGGCGGCGAAAGGGGTAGGGATTGGGAACGCGGAGCAGCCGATCATCGCGACGAACCGCCCCATCACCGCACCGTGACCCAACGGCGCGGCAGGGGGCGCGCCTTACTATATTTAGATATCAACAGGAGGCGTCATCATGGCAGTTTCGAGCCAACCAGAGATCCTACTGACCATCACGCCG
>JBPCNJ010000265.1:0-3034 GCA_051001375.1 Gemmatimonadaceae bacterium | reverse complement strand
CTGAGTGCGTCATCATCGCGACAATCTCAGAGCGTGCAGCGTTCATGTTGGCGCGGGTAACTGCCACGGACGATAACGGAACGACGCGTGCCGCCCCGGGTCCGGCCACCAGGACGCACGCTGGCGCAGCGAGAATGAGCAATGCGCACGAAAGCATACGGAGCGAGTTGCTGCGTGAAGCGCCCAACGACGCCAGCGACCGAACGGGAGTGTAGGACGGAGAAGCGGCGTTGAGGTCTGCTGCGCTGTTACTGGCGACCGACATAATCACAGCTCCCAGGTGGCTGATATCCTAAGATACCGTGCGTGCTCGGCGGCGCCAGCAGGACAAGGAGGATGACGGTAATCCGTAGCCCGAAGCATAGCGCGCATGCCGACTGGCAGACGCGCATGGCTTGACATCAACACCGGAAGGTGCACACTACGCTTGGCGCATTCGTTGAATTGACGTGTGGTGATGCCTCGGGTGAGCGAGCCAGCCCGGGGTCACGGATTGCGTCAGCTACCCAAACTCCATGAGGCCCAATGTACGCAGTGATCCGGCGGTATAGCGACGTTCCGCAACTCATCCGCGAGCTCCAGAGCAAGCATGAAGACGCTGGCAAAGTGATGGCTGACGTGCCCGGCTTCGTTGCCTACTACGCCATTCGCGACGGCGTACAGCTCGCCACCGTTACCATCTGCCAGGACCGTGAGAGCGCGGAGGAAACGAGCCGCCGCGCCGCGAAGTGGGTGAGCGACAATGCGACGGCACAAAGGGTGCGCTCCCCGGACGTGATCGGCGGCGAGGTGTTCCTTCAGGTACCTGAGTGATGCATTGCCGGCAACTCGAGCGGTTGATGCTCCCGGCTGAGTAGCCGGCAATGCGCTGTACCTGTGCTGTAGCCTACCACATCCATTACATCCGCCGTGACCGACGCACTCAACCCGTGATCCTGTAGCCCTGTCCGGGCGGCGACTCCGCGCGCGTGACGATATTCGGTGAATCATCCGGGGCGGCGACGGTCGCCGCGCTGCTCGCTTCCCCGCTCACCCGAGGGCTCTTCCATCGCGCCATCATGGAGAGCGGGACCGCGGGCACCGACGCTGGCGCTCTGCCACGCGCGGTGGGTGAGGCAGCCGCCGTTGCGTATGCGCGGCGGCTCGGGATCGACGGTGCCGGAACAGAGGCCGCCGCGGCACTTCGTGCGCTCAGCGCCCGCGCCATCATGGCCCCCATTGAGGCCCACCCGCTGCGGATCGAGTGGACTGTGAATTCGCCGCGTACGTCGTGTGCGCCCTGGCCCATCGCGGTGGGTTTCTGTCCCGTTGTGGACGGGTGGGTGATACCGCGGGCGTGTCGGCGCGGGCGAGGACCGGTGACCCGAACGGCCCGCCTACGACAGGCAAATGGCCGCGCTGGCCGGTGTACGACGCGCGCACGGATGCGTACCTCGAGCTCGGCCCCGAGATCGAGGCTAAGCGCGGATTGCGCAAGGCGCAGCACGATGCGCTCGATACGGTAGCGCGGACCCGCGGAGCGATCCGACGCTGAAGAAATCCCCGCGCCGAGTCGGCACATGCGCTCGGGCGCAGAGCCGCCGGTCGGACCCTGTGACTGGTATCTCTGGCCGGTGCCGCGGTGAGACCCTAGAATAAGGCGTCCTTCCAGGAGCGATGTGTGACTTCGTCAGCCGACCTGCGCGACCACTTGCAGTCCGGGCTCGGCGGTGCCTACACGCTCGACCGTGAGCTCGGGCGCGGCGGGATGGCCACCGTCTATGTCGCGCGCGACCTGAAGCACGACCGCAAGGTGGCGATCAAGATCCTGCACGCCGATCTCGCCGTGATGCTCGGCCCCGAGCGCGGTGATCGCATCGGAACTGGAGCGACACGCCCGGCCATCGCCACATGGTGACGTCAATACGCGATGACGTGCAGTTCGGGCACGCGCTCGAAATCACGTACGTTGCGTGTGACCAGGGGGGCATTTTCCACCCGCGCCGCGGTCGCGATCAGGAGGTCCATCGTGGCAATAGACTCACCACGACGACGGAGTTCGCCCAAGAGGCGACCATATTCACGCGGGAAGCGCTCGTCGGCGGGCACCATCCGGAGGGCCGAGCAGAGTGCCGTGACGCGCGCATGCTCATCGGCAGGGGCGCGGGAGAGTTCCGCGCCGGCGTACAGCTCGCATGCGACGTGGATGGAGATCGCCAGCTCCTCGTCGGCGAGCATCTGGAGCAGGCGGTGAGCCGGCCCTTCGACTCCGCGCGCTCGCTCTCGGAGCAAGTCCACAAGGAAGGACGTGTCGAGATGGGTCACAGCTCGGTTGCACGAGCCGGCGAGTGATCGCGCGACGCGATCAGGGCGTCCGTCGCGTCCAGGGTCGATGTATCGGGCACAATCGTCTCAACGGCGGCGCGTAGTGTCGCCCCTGTCCCCCCATGGCGGAAGCGCTCCTTAATAACGTCCGAGAAAGACTGGGCTGTCCGCTTCTGCCGCCGCAGCATCTCGTACGCTTCAAGGTCGATGGTAATGGTTTTTACGGCCATGCATGCAAAGTACACTTACCATGCACTTGCAGCAATATCGTGCACGTATGTCCGGTCAGTGACTCAGGTGCTGCTGGCATTCGACTCCTCGGCAACACCTGGCAGGCGTGCGCCTCCTCGTCGTCCGAGCCCGGTCGCACGATCGCGGCCGTGCGCTTGCGCTCCACGAAACGGGCCGTCCTCGTCGTAGCCCAGGATATTCTCCTCCTCAGCCCTTGTGATTTCCCGCCCGAGCACGGCGGCGGGCACTGATGGCCACACCTCTTTCTCAAGGAACCGGCGCAGCCTGGCGGCGCGGCTCACACCCTGAATCGGCCCCGTAATCCGATCGCGTCGCTCCTCCAGCGCCTGGCGAACTGCTTCGGTCTTACTCTCACGCCTTGGTCACAGCAGGCGCGCCACCCAGGCGCCCGCATAGTAGCCGACGACCGCAACGCCCAATCCCACGACAAACATGTCGAAGCCAGAACGGAAGACACTGCGTCCGGTGAACACCGAGC
>JBPCNJ010000264.1:0-4665 GCA_051001375.1 Gemmatimonadaceae bacterium | reverse complement strand
ACCGCCGAATTCACCACGTCGGTTGTGAGCGAACGCAGCATGGACGAGATCCGCGACGCAGGTTAGCCATCCAGCTGTCAATAGTACTAGGAAGATAGTGTCTCAGTACTGTCTCATTGCTGCCGGACTAAACCAGGCCAATACTCGAACCGACCATGGCCACCCCTTCCCAAGCCGTACTCACCGGAGTCATCCAACAGCTGGCCGAGATCGAGACCGGACTCGGCGACGGCCCTGTTGCCATTGGGCGGAGTGCCTCGCTCAATGTCTCCAGCCTCAGCAAGGTCCTCTTCCCGGACGCGGGTGTCACCAAGGGCGAGGTGATGCGCTACTACGCTGCCGTCGCGCCATATCTTCTTCCAGTTCTTAAGGATAGACCCCTCTCCTTAAAGCGGTTTCCCAACGGGATAGAGGGCAAGTTCTTTTTCCAGCAGAAGGCGCCACCAGAAGCTCCTGAGCCGGTTCGGGTCGAGACGGTGATCAGCGAGTCGGGCGAGCGGCAAGAGCGTCTCATAGGCGGGTCGCTGGCCACGGTCATTTACTGCGCGCAGATTGGCGCCTTCGAGTTCAATCCGTGGAACGCGCGCGTCCAATCGCTGGAGCACCCGGATTTCGCCATAATCGATCTCGACCCCGGTCCAGGCGCTCCCTTCCAACGTGTTGTCGAGGTGGCGCTCCTGGTCAAGGAGGCGCTGGATCATCTCGGGCTGCACGGGGGTGTCAAGACCTCCGGCGCCACTGGAATTCACATCGGCATCCCACTTCCAGTAGGCTGTGAGGAGGCGGTCGTGGAACGCGTCCCGCGCCTGATCGCGACCGCCGTGGCCGGTGCTCATCCCAAGATCGCGACCGTGGAGCGAGCACTTAAGCAACGCGACGATGGACAGGTGTACGTGGACTTCGGTCAGAACTCCCGAGGGAAGACTGTTGCTTCCGCATACAGCGTCAGGGCCAAGCCCGGTGCCACGGTCTCGACCCCGCTCCAGTGGGACGAGCTCACACCGGAGCTTGACATGCACTCCTTCACCCTCCGGACAGTGCCGGACCGCATCGCTCGTCGCGGGGATTTATGGGCGGCCGCGATGAAGCGCCCCAACTCCAAACGCATTGTTACCAACCTGTGAGTACATCCGTCCTCGGGGAAAGGACCAATAGTTGCAAAACGGGTATTAAGACGTAATCCAATCCTGGAAGAATCCCCATGCTCTCCTTTCTGGACGCCCTCTGTGCCGCGCTCCTGGCGCGCAACTCGATCGAGATCTATCGTCTGCTTGGGCTGCCTAGCGCGCGCAAGCTGCCGCGTAGCGTGCGGGAGGAGGCGATGGTGATCGCCAAGGGCGGCCCGACGAGTCACATGGCCCCCATCCGGGCGCTCCAGCTGTACTACAAAATGAGCCACCTAGTGGACGAGTCCGCCGAGCTGGATAGCGACACGGATGCACCGGTCGACACGTGCGAGCCGCAGATCGCGTTCCCATTCCTGATGCGTAAGGCCAGCTAGGTAGTTAGTCAGGGCGGGGCTTCAGCCCCGGCTACCCCAACAGATCGAACCGCACCCCCCTGCGCCCCCGCCGGCGTCGCTTCGGCGCATATCGGTACAGCTGTGCCGGCCGCCCGCGCCCTTCGCTACGCCATTCGTCCGTTGGCTCTACCAGCCAGGCGCCCTGTAGCGCGCGCCTGAAGCTCGCTTTGTGCAGTCGCCGGCCGAGCAGGAGCTCGTACATCTGCTGCAGCTCGCTCAACGTGAATGTGGGCGGCAAGAGTCTGAATGCCACTGGGTAAAGGTCCAGCCGGTCCTGTACCGTGGTGACGGCTTGCTGCACCATCAACTGCTGTCGCTCGTACAGCGACGGCAGTTCACTCAGCGGGAACCAGGCGAACTCGTCAGTTACCGGCTCGCCCGCACCCAACGGTACAAGCGCCACGAATGCCACCGAAAGCTCCAATTCCGATGGATGCCCGTGACCATTGGCAAAGGCGCCGACCTGGTGCATCCAGGTCGGCGCTGATCCGACACTCTGCTTTACTGTCCGGTGGGCCACTGCCTCCAAATGTTCCTCGCCCCGCGCCGCGTCCCAGGGGAGCACCCACCCGTTACGCCCATCGCCGCGCCGAAGCAAGATCGCGAGCTGCTCGCCGCGTTGCGCATCATGCGGTGTCAAAGCCACGACATCCACACTGTACGGCAGTCGCTTTCCCCCGCCCGCACCCTTCGGCTCTCGGCTCACGCCACATATTAGTCACAGTTAGTGACTAATGTCAAGGACAAATCACCGATGATTCACCAATCAATCATCGGCTCTGCTGTCCGACCGGCAGTGGTGCTGCTGATATACGGCCCGTCGCCGCCCTGGTCAAGCCGTCACCTCGACGCGCTACTGGCGGGATGGTGATCGGAAGATGTCCGGTGATCGGAATCGTTCCGAGCAGTGCACGCGCCGCTGCCTCCTGGCTCACGGGTGCGCCACCCCAGGCAACCATGTAGTCCGGGACGCCCGGAATTTGCTGCAGCAGGTACGGATTTCCGAACGCCACGACCATCACCTTCCGCCCGCGCGACGAGAGCTGCCCCATCCAGTCGGCGAATGCCTGTGGGGCACTGACGCTGGTGACGTTCCACCGCTGTCCAACGTAGGACGACACGATGGTCACGTCGGCAGAGTCGGCCATTGAGGTCAATCGGGGATAGTTGACGGCCGGATCGTCGGACATGACAAACTCGGTACGGAGACCCGGAATCGCACGCTGTAGCTCGGCATTGAACGCGGTACCGGCAGCCAGATCGTTCCGAGTAGCGATGGTGATGGAGAGGACCGTGGTTCCGGGCCTGGCGGCGAGCGGAAGGAGTTTGAGCGAATCGCGCACCAGCGTAATCGAGCGCTCAGCGGTAGCGCGGGCCGCGGCAACGTGCGCGCTGTCGCCCACAATCGCACGCAGCGAGTCCAGACTGACCACGCGATCGCGATCCAAACCAAGCTGATGTTTAATTGCGAGAATGCGCCGCGCCGACTGTGACACGCGCGCCACAGTGTAGCGTCCTTCCGACACACCGGCCAGGACCGCATTGATTGCCGTCGGGGCATCGATGGGCTGGATGAGTACGTCCACGCCGGCGGCGACTGCGCGTTTCACGGCCTCGTCAGCGCCGTACTTGTCGGTGACGCCGCGCATGTCCATGGCGTCGGAGATCACCACTCCGTCAAAACCAAGCTGGTTGCGGAGCAGCCCCGACACCACAGCGGCCGACAATGTCCCGGGAGCACCGCTTGAATCGAGTACTGGCATGGACCCGTGGAAGGTCATGAAGCCGCCAACGCCGCTCTTGATGGCGGCACGGAACGGCACCAGCTCCACACTGTCGAGTCTGGCCCTGCTCACGTTCACCACGGGGAGCGCCAGGTGCGAGTTGGTTTCGGTATCGCCGTGACCCGGGAAGTGCTTGGCGGTGGCGATCATCCCATTCTCCTGCACGCCCCGGATAAAAGCGCTCCCGAGCCGCGCTACCGCGTGCGGGTCCTCTCCGTACGATCGCGTGTTGATGACAGGATTGCCGGGATTATTGTTCACATCGAGCACGGGCGCAAACTCGATATGAATGCCGAGCGCGCGTCCTTCGAGCGCCGTCACTCGGCCCTCCGTGTACGCGAGCGCGGTGTCGCCGGTGGCGCCGATCGCCATGTTCGGCGGAAACAGCGTCGCCCCGCCCAGATCAACGCCATTGGGAACGAAGTAGCCGCCCCGGGCGCGCATTCCGGCGCCAGTTTCGAGGTCCGCTCCCACCAGGAGTGGCAGGGTGCTCATGCGTTGCAGGGCATTGAGCTTGACGGCCATCTCGATGGGTGATCCGATGGACATCAGAATACCGCCTACCTTGGCCTGCGTGACATATGACGTGATGCGACGCCAACTGGCCGCGTCGGCGGGGACGTAATCGGCGTAAATATTTGGCCACACCATCTGCGCCGCGCGATCCCGGAGCGACAGAGTTGCAAGTACCGAATCAGCCCATGTGCCCGATGCTGGCTGCCGGGCTGTCAGTACTGGCTTTTGAGCTATTTTCTGAGCGTGGGTGGCTGCCGCAGGAATCGCGATTAGCGCGACGCAAAGCAGTGGGAGAAGACGGTTGAGGCGCATGCATCCAAAGTAAGTAGTGTTACCGGGCCAGTGGGGCGACTGTCAGACGCGCGGGGTACCAATTTACTCATATCGGCTTTTCCACGTGGCCTCCACTTTGCTCTAATTAGTGACATATTAAAGTGAAGCTCCTGATTTTCGCTGCCTATACTGGAAGGCTTATGCGACAACTATCCACGATGCTGAAGGTGGCCCCGGTCTGTCTTGCCCTGGCTTCTGTTTCTGCCCAGGGTCAGTCCACCGTGCGGCACGAGTCCGATATGATGCGCGCTATTCCTGCTGCGACTGCGCGGCAAGGAGTGATAGCTGCTGACACTCTGGTTCAGTGCCTACCGGTGGAGACGCCGGTCAAGCATAGTGCGGTCATCCGCCGGCGACCCAGGCCGAGCGCGCGGCCGCGCGGCTTCATGGCCGCGGCACCTGCCAAGATGGCGCCCAAACTGGCGCCCAAAATAGCGACCACTCCCAAGCCAGTAGTAGCCGCCGCTTTACGACCGCGACGTATCATGCAAGGGGTGCGCGCTGTATCTG
>JBPCNJ010000263.1:0-3671 GCA_051001375.1 Gemmatimonadaceae bacterium | reverse complement strand
TGAACTCGGTCAAGCTGCTACGAGTACGGATCGACGGGGTGAAGCCGCGCGATACGGAATCCCTAGGTCGCGTATTGGTCCGTGTGTAGGCGGTGTGGTATGGAGATACCCATGCACCGGTTCATATTCATCCAGTGATGGTGGTATGAAAACTGTACTATGTCCTACATTGGTAACACAGAGCCTGCCAACATACTCGTAGCCAGGAATCTATGAACATGAAATCGGCTCCGTGATACTCCCGCCTCGATATTCTGAGTCGTGCCGTCAGAGTCCAATCGGTGCATACCATCCGGCATTTGCCCCGTGAGCCGCGGAAATCAAATCCACGCATCCACCCGACCCTACGTTGGGCAGGTTCTCGTGGCTGTTGGCGTGGCACTGGCAATCGGCTCGCTGCTGTTCATGGTCTGGCAGGTGCTCGACGTCCTGCTACTGCTATTCGCCGGGCTTCTCATGGGGCTCTTCCTCAGCACTCTGGCGGACTGGCTGCACCAACACGCACGACTCCCTCGCGGCGTCGCGCTGGCGCTCGTGGTACTCACGCTTTTTGGCGCCATCGTGCTCGCGGTCTGGCTTTCGGGCCCAGCACTCGCTGAGCAGGCAGACCAGCTGCGCGAGCAAATTCCGAGTGCCGTGGACCGTCTGCGGGAGCGGGTGGCGCGCTACGACATCGGACACCAATTGCTCAACAATCTGCCGGATCCGGGCAAGTTATTTTCTGACCGTGGCGCATTTCTCACGCGCGCTACCGGGATCGTGTCGGGCGCACTGGGGGCGCTCGGTACGTTATTCGTGATTGTGCTCTTCGGGATCTTCATCGCGGCGGAGCCAGGAACGTACGTGAGCGGCCTCGTGAAGCTGGCAACTCCGGCACGGCGGGAGCGCCTGCGCGCCGTGCTGAACGAAGCCGGGTCATCGATGCGGCTCTGGTTGGTGAGCAAGGTCGTTCGCATGATCTTCATCGGAATCGCGACATGGGCGGTGCTCCGCTTCCTCGGAGTACCCGTAGCGGCTCTCCTCGCGCTGATTGCCGCGCTTCTCAGCTTCGTTCCCAACTTCGGGCCCATTACCGCGGCGATTCCAGCGGTTCTGCTCGCGCTTGTGCAAGGCTTGGACACTGCGCTGTGGGTAATTCTTCTTTACGTAACCATTCAGGTGGTTGAGGGCGACGTGCTCGATCCACTCCTCACGAAGAAGATCGTTTCCATACCGCCCGGGCTCACTTTCGGCGTGCAGGTGGTCCTGGGCACGCTGGCCGGCCCGGTGGGCCTTGCGGTTGCGACGCCCTTCACGGCCGCGTGCGTGGTACTCGTACATCGGCTTTACGTGGACGACGTCCTCGGCTCTGGAGACGCGAGTGCCGGTGGTAGCGCAACGGGATGATACGCCGACGATGAACGAGTCACGCAGCGCGATTTACGTCGGTATCGTCGCGACGCTGCTAATCGCCGCCACCAAATTCACCGCTGCATTCTACAGCGGGAGTTCCGCGATGGTGTCGGAAGGTGTGCACTCGCTAGTGGATACGGCGGATGGCCTGCTGCTCCTCCTGGGCCAGCACCGCGCCGCCCGCCCAGCAGATGAGGCCCACCCGCTGGGTCATGGAAAGGAGCTCTACTTCTGGTCTCTGATCGTCGCGATCCTCTTCTTCGCGCTCGGTGCTGGCATGGCGTTCTACGAGGGCATCCAGCATATGCTTCGCCCTGAACCGATCACGGATCCGACATGGAACTACGTTGTGCTCGGCGCTTCCGCAGTGTTCACCCTCGCCTCGTTCACCGTTGCGTTCCGGCAATTCCGCAGGCGCCTTGATGATCGCGGGTACTGGGCGACATTCCGCAAGAGCAAGGATCCGACGCTCTTCACGCTCGTGCTCGAGGACCTGGCCGACATGGTCGGGCTCGTGCTCGCCTTCATCGGGATATACGCATCGCATCGGCTCGGGACTCCATACCTGGACGGAGCCGCGTCTGTGGGCGTCGGAGTGGTCCTGACGGTGGTCGCCGTGTTGCTCGCGCGTGAGAGCAAGGGATTACTCATTGGCGAAGGGGCGAGTCGCGCGGATCGGGCGCTGATCTACGCCGCCGCGGGCGGAGATCCAGCGGTCGTCGCAGTGCGACGACCGCTCACCATGTATTTCGGGCCGCATAACGTCCTTGTCGCCATGGACGTGGACTTCCGCCCGGATCTCACAACCGCGGAGATCGCGCGAGCCGTGGACAGGATAGAGGCGCGGATCCGTCGCGGCAGGCCGGACATCGCTCACATCTACATCGAGACCGAGTCCATCCGGAACGCTGCCGCGGCGCCGAGCCGCGCAGGGCTGGTCGAGCCATGAGGCCGGACACATGCGCCCTGCAACGGACTGCGGACACCACCGACACCACCAGATCAGTCCATCAATCGCTACTGCCAGCAGCACTGGTGACAGTGTCGAGATGAGGTTTCAACGGATGACCGACACGCCGGCGCCGGCGCCGTACCTGGTGATGGAACTGCCGTGCCCAGTCCGGCCAGCGTTCCTCCAGCCACTCGTAAACGACCGGTAGCACTATCAACGTCAGCAACGTCGAGCTAATGAGCCCGCCGATCACAACGGTTGCGAGAGGTCGCTGCACCTCGCTTCCCGGACTGGTAGATATCGCCATCGGAATGAACCCAACGCTCGCCACCAGTGCCGTCATGAGCACCGGGCGAAGACGAATCTCAGCTCCCTCGCGTACCGCTTCGTCGAGTCGCTGCCCGTCATTGCGAAGCTGATTGATGTACGCGACGAGTACCACTCCGTTCAGGACGGCGACGCCGAAGAGCGCTATGAAACCCACCGACGCGCTCAGGTTGAGGTTGAGACCGCGTAGCCACAGCGCCGCAATGCCGCCCACCAATGCGAAGGGAACATTGAGCATGACGAGAAGTGCGTGCCGGCCGTTTCCGAAGCTGACGTAGAGCAGGCCAATGATGAGAAGCAGCACAAGCGGCACGATCAACGTGAGGCGCTTCATTGCCCGCTCCTGATTCTCGAACTGGCCGCCGTAGGTCACGAAGTACCCTTCCGGAAGTTGCACACGCCTGGCCACCTCGCGCTCCACCTCCGCCGCAAAGCCACCCAGGTCACGACCTCGCACGTTCGATTGCACGATCACCATGCGCTCGCCGTCTTCGTGGTTGATGAGCTCTGGCCCTTCGACAACCTGTACCCGTGCCACCTGCGATAGCGTGACTTTACCGCCTGATGGCGTTGTGATGAGCAACTGACCGATTGCCTCCGGAGTTCCGCGGTACTCGTCAGCGAGACGCACTACCACTGGGAACCTCTTGCGTCCGTCAATCACTTCGGTCGCCTGCGCTCCGCCGATTCCAGCCTGTACGGCATCGCGCACATCAGCGACGTTGAGTCCGTATCGCGCGAGCGCTCCGCGATCCAACGCCAACTCGACCTGCATCGCGCCAGCACTCACGTCCACCGACACGTCGGCCGCGCCGGGAATGCTACTTATGACCTTACTGACCTCGGCGGCCTTCTCCTGCAGGACGGGCAAGCTGTCGCCGAACACCTTGACGCCGAGCTCCGTGCGAACGCCTGAGATCGCCTCGTCCAGTCGCATCGCCATCGGCGCGGTGAAGTTGTAGTCGATCCCCGGAATATCCTTGAGCGCGGAGTCCATCTT
>JBPCNJ010000262.1:0-5129 GCA_051001375.1 Gemmatimonadaceae bacterium | reverse complement strand
AAAGCGGTGCGTGATCTCAAGCGGCGCGCGATGCACTTGCATCTGGACATCCGCCGGCCCGAGCTAGTGCGACGCAGCGCAAGCGGCGCGCCGTGGCGCCGTCCATCGTTGCCGGAGGTTCTCAAGGAGAAACTCGAGACGCGCGTGCTGTCGGCTGGCGTTGATCGCCCGGAGTTTATCAACCTGGGATTGGAGTACCTCAGTCGCGCTGATAAGGATGCGACACCAGCGCCGGTGAGCGCAGAGTTGTGAAGATCAACCGGCTCAAGCTGGTGAACTTTCGCCAGCACGCGCGCACGGAGGTCACGTTTAGTCGTGGAGTGACGGCGATAATCGGCGCGAACGGATCGGGTAAGACCACAATCCTCGAAGCGATCGCGTGGGCGCTGTACGGGCAACCGGCAATCCGTGGACAGCGCGATGGCATCCGCTTCATCGGCGCCGGGAGCCGCGCGCCCGTCGAAGTCGAGCTCGACTTCGAGCTGGGTGGTCACCGATACAGGATTACGCGTGGCCTCACGACGGCGGCAGTTTATCTGGACGGCTCCGATGTTGCCGTCGCGAACTCCATCAGCGGTGTGAACGACCTGCTCACGCGGCGGCTGGGCATGTCGCGCGCGGAGTTCTTCAACACGTACTTCACGGGACAGAAAGATCTCGCGGTAATGGCCGCGATGGGGACGACCGAGCGCGCCCAGTTCCTGTCGCGTGTGTTGGGCTACGAACGCCTGCGTGCTGCGCAGGACATCGCGCGTGAGAAGCGTCGATTGATCGGGGCGGAGATAGCTGGACTTCGATCCGGCATGGCCGACCCGGATGCGATCGCCGACGCGGTGAAAGTGGCGGAGGCTCGGATGAGTGCCTCGGTCGCAGCGTCGAACGAGGCCGGCACGCGGCACGCGGTAGCCCTGTCCGAGCTACGCCGTATCACTCCGGCGTGGGAGCAGGCGCAGCGCCAACGCGAGCAGTGGCAGCGCCTGCTGGCCGAGATCACGATCGTTGAGCGTGAGCTCACCGT
Organism: Gemmatimonadaceae bacterium; assembly: GCA_051001375.1. GTDB lineage: Bacteria > Gemmatimonadota > Gemmatimonadetes > Gemmatimonadales > Gemmatimonadaceae > Fen-1247. Next base: position 4,111 of record JBPCNJ010000262.1, on the reverse strand, counting down.
GCTCGTGCGCGATGGGGAGCGGGTCGCCTCGGATATTGCGACGCTCGCGACGGCGCAGGATGAGTTGGCAACGCTGCGCACGTCGGTCGCCCCGCTCGCTGCGTACCGGGAGGAAGGCGCTCGGCTGGACGAAGTGTTCCGGAAGCAAGGCCGGCGAGTTGCTCTGATCGAGAACGAGCGGTCCATCGCGGACGAACTGGTGCGTTTGCGCGAGCGTCTCGCCCGTATCGATACGGCGCCGGCACTGGAAGACGAATTGACCGTCCAGCTGGAGCGTGAGCGCGCCGAGCTGGACACGGTCACAGCTGTTCTGGAGGCGCGGCGCACAGAGTGGGTGCGCGACCGCCAAGAAGCAGAGACGAAGCTTCAGGAGCTACGGCGCCAGTACGCCGATGCCAAGCAGCAGCGTGACGCGGTGATGGATCTCGGTGCTGAAGGGATCTGCCCAACGTGCAACCGCGTGCTCGGCGCTAGCTACAAAGCGGTTGTGGACCAGTTGACGGAGCTGCTGGAAACTCTTCAGGTGGATGGCCAGTACTACCGCGACCGCGGCGATCAACTCAGTGCCACTCCCGCCGACATTGCGACTCTGGAAGAGAAGCGGCGCAGTGGCAGCAATAGTGCGACGCAGCTCGAGCGAAAGTTGGCGAAGGTTCAGGCAGCCGTTCAGGAGCTGCCGTCCCTTCGGCGTGAGATCGCGACCAAGGAAGCGCGGCGCGAGCAAATGCAGCGCGAGATCGCGGGCATCAGTGAGGAATACAACGCGGATAGGCACAAGTACGTGCGCGCGGAAGTCGAGCGACTCACGCCGCTGCATCTGCGGGTCGCGCGGCTCGAGGCCGCCGTGGAGCGCGCACCGGTCGCGCTGAGGGAGCAGGCCAGGATCGCGGCGGAGTCTGTGACCGCTACCGCGAAGCGTGACAAGCTGCGCGGCGAGGGAGCGACGCAGGAGTTCTCGGACGCGACGTTCGAAGCGGCGCGATCCAACTTCAATCGCGCGTCCGAAGCTGCGCGGAGTACGGAGCTAGCCGTCGTTGCCGCGCAGGGTGATGTGCGGTCGGCGCAGCAATCGCTGGACACTGCTGAGGCCGCACGGCGAGAGCACGAGCGCGTCGCCGACCGACTGAGCCGACTGTATAGCGACCGGCTCATTCACGAGGAGCTGGATCGCGCGTTTCAGGAGCTTCGTGCAGATCTGAACGACGCGTTGCGCCCCGAGCTATCGGAGGTCGCGAGCTCGTTTCTCAGCTCGCTCACGGACGGGCGCTACAGCCAACTGGAGCTGGACGACAAGTACGACATTGTCATCCTTGAGGATGGCGTGGCCAAACCTGTCATCTCCGGTGGTGAGGAGGACATCGCGAATCTGGTCTTGCGCCTGGCGATCTCGCAGATGATAGCGGACAGATCGGGACAGCCCTTCTCGCTGTTGGTGCTGGACGAAGTGTTTGGATCCCTAGATGCATCACGGCGCGAGAGTGTACTGGAACTGCTGCACCGACTGGAAGACCGTTTCGAGCAAGTGATCCTAATTACTCACATCGAAGGTGTACGCGAGGGAGTCGACAGAGTGATAACGGTGCGCTACGACGAAGAGACGGGTGCGTCGGTGGTGGATGGCGAAGAGACCGCGGATTTCATCATCGAGCCAGAGCTGGAGGTTGTAGAGCTTGCCTGATACGCCGGCGGCTCTGATCACCGTGGTGCCCGCATGACCGCTGCTTTCGGCCGGGGCTTTCGGCGCACCCAGGGTGCATCGGGACCATACCCGGCAACCGTGGCCGATGTGCCCGGGCTGAACATCGTGTTCAGTAGCGCGTTCACCGACAGGTATCGCAAGGACGGTCTCGTCGGTGTCCATGTTCCCAACCTGAGCAGCGCGATCTGGCGCTTCGCGATCGACGACGCGGCCGGTGGAGCGATGCTGTGGCGCGGCGAACGCGACGAGCCCGTAGCGTTCAATATCTGCCATCTGTCTGGCACGGAAGGCTGGATGGGTCCGCTCGCCGTGGATCCAGCGTATCAGGGGCATGGATTGGGAAAGACCGTGGTCACCGCGGCCACCGAATGGCTGCGCGACCGCGGTGCACGCGTGATCGGGCTCGAAACGATGCCGCGGACGGTCGACAATATCGGCTTCTATTCATCGTTGGGGTACACGCCAGGACGTCTGACAATCACGGTCACCGTGGAGGCCGCATACGCGGAGGCGCGAGTTCCGCAACTGGGCAGGCTCACAGAAAGCGAGCGGCTCGCGATGATCGAACAGTGCGCCGCCCTGTCGACCGAGCTGTCGGCCGGATACGATTTTAGCCGCGAGATCGAGCTCACCCAGTCGCTTGCTCTGGGCGACACTCTAGTGTTGGAGCGCAACGGGACCGTTGATGGGTTCGCGATATGCCACACGGCTCCGCTGGTGGAGGGGCGAGTTCGCGATGAGTTGCGCGTCCTCAAGCTCGTCGGGCGCACGACGAGCGACGTCGATGAGCTGGTAACGCAGTTGGCGGACTACGCTCGACGTAGCGGCGCACGTCGTGTCGCGATCAGGATGCAGGGAGACTATGCTGCGCTATACCGGCAACTTATCCTGCGTGGTGCACGCGTCCGCTGGACAGATCTGCGCATGACCTACGACGGTTTTCACGAGCAGCTTCCAGACTCCGGAGTCGTACTGTCCAACTGGGAGATCTGACGCTAATGCTTGAAGAGTGAATCGATGGCAGAACGCACGGTGATCCGGCGCAGATAGAGTAGCTCTTCCGGGGCGAACGGGGTTGGCTGCACCCCGAACACTGACGTGATTGTGTTGTCGGGTACGGCGTTATCGATCGACAGTAGGTCGAGCAGTCCAGTGGTTATCGGCGGATTGGGGATTATGCGTTCCAGTGCCGCCACCGCCGGCTTCACCAGCGCGATCGGCACTCCCACGATTGTGCGCTTGGCGCGCATCGCGATCAAAATGCGCTCGGCCATCTGGCGCAACGTGAGTGGAACCGGTCCACCCAGTGGATACAGCTGTGCGACGGTTGAGTCGTCCTGCAGCGTCCTAACGATCACTGTGGCGATGTCATCCACGAAAACGGGCTGAAACATTGCGCGGCCACCATCGGGGAGTGGCAGAACCAACGGAGTGAGTCGCACGAGTCGCGCGATCACGTTCACAAACTCGTCTTCCGGCCCAAAGATGACGGACGGTTTGAGGACTGTCCATCTGAGCGCACTGGCCACGACCATGTCCTGCGCTTCACCCTTGCTCCGGAGGAAACGGTACGGAGATCGGCTGTCAGAGCCGTTCTGGGACATGTGCACGAAGCGTCGAACTCCGGCGTGCGACGCGGCGTCGAGTACGGTGCGTGTCGCGCTTGCGTTGACTGCCTCGTACGTGAGATCGCCGCGTTCTATCGCGACTGCGGCGAGGTGAACGACAGCTGTGGCACCCGCCAGCGCTGAGCGCACGAAGTCCGCGTCACGAATATCTCCAGCCCTGACTTCGACGGGGAGGTGGGCCAGCCGGGCGGCCGCCTTGGCTGGATTGTGTACCAGCGCGCGAACTCGCCAACCCGTTTCGGCCAATGCTCGGCACACGTGCACTCCAACAAAGCCGGATGCGCCAGTTACCGCAACGACGCGCCCCTTGTCGTCGGGCCAGACGAGCGGGGCCTCCGCGACGGCCGTGTGAGCGTCCGCGGCAAGGTTATCCGCGGTACTTACGTCAGGCGGGCGCGTCGGGTCGAGCATGTGTCACTCCTTGCCACGCGCCTTGTATCCTGGCGTTCCGCGCACCACAATTCGGTAGATGAGCAGGAACATGCCCAGCGTTAGGAACAGGTGAGCCCAGCCTGGGGCGTGGAACGCAAACGTCCATATAGCCCAGCCGACGAGGATGACTAGCGCGGCGATGATGCCGATGTCCATAGGTGATTTGTGTTGACCGAGTCCGGAACCGCCGGTAGCTTTCAGTTGTATAAAGCTACGTAGTTTTCATCGGAGCGGAGAGCTCAGTTTTTGAGCCGATAAGTCCTTCGAGTGGGATCGACAAACTGTGCCGACGTCATGCCCCAGTGCGGGGAAGGCGGAAAGCATGGGTGAGGTCCTCATTTTTCGACAGGGC